>CAJLYL010000071.1 GCA_905210855.1 uncultured Clostridia bacterium | reverse complement strand
CTGCGGCTGCTATCGGTTTTCAAAATATAATATACACCCCCGAGCCAAATCACAGAATTTCTGCTCCGTCAAACCTCCCCAAACGCGCGCAGAATGCTCAGCCCCACCGCGCCGCTCTTTTCGGGATGAAACTGACATCCGTAAATATTGCCGCACGCCACCGCCGCCGTGAGCGGCACTCCGTAGTCCGCCGCGGCAATCACACTGTCGTCACAGTTTACCGCATAGTACGAGTGAACAAAATACACACAGTCGCCCTCGTTTATGTACTTGAAAATGCGATTCTTCTCTCCGCAAAAGCGCAGCGGATTCCACCCGATGTGCGGAATCTTGTATGAATCGTCCACGGCGTCCGCAATGGGCACTACATCACCTTTTATAAGCCCAAGCCCCTTGTGTTCGCCGTACTCAAAACTGCGGTCAAACAACAGCTGCATACCGAGACAAATGCCCATGAGCGGTTTGCCGCCGCGCGCCTCGTCACACACAACCTGCGCAAGGGCGCAGTCCTCCAGGCTCTTTGCCGCGTCCGCAAACGCGCCCACACCCGGCAGGATTATCCTGTCGGCTTTTCGCAGAATATCCGCGTCTCCCGTAACCACGTTGTCAAACCCGAGAAAATCCAGTGAACTTTTGAGCGAAAAGAGGTTGCCCACTCCGTAATCTACAATCGCAATCATATCAGCATCCCCTTTGTTGACGGAATCTTGTCCGCGTTTTTCCCGTCAATTGCCGCCGCCTTTGCGAGGGCGCGGGCAAACGCCTTAAAACTGCCCTCTATTATGTGGTGCGAATTTTCGCCGTCCAGCTGCTTTAAGTGCAGCGTAAGGTTTGCCTTGCGCACAAACCCAAGGTAAAATTCCTTTACCAGCTCCGTGTCAAAATCGCCCACCTTTGCTGTGGAGATATCCAGTCCGTAGGATAGGTGTGCCCTGCCGGACACATCCACCGCCGCCAGAATGAGCGCCTCGTCCATTGGCAGAATGATGTCGCCGTAGCGCAATATGCCGCGCATATCGCCGATTGCTTCGGCAAAAGCCTCGCCGAGACAGATGCCGATGTCCTCAACACTGTGGTGATAGTCCACAAATGTGTCGCCTATGCACTTCACGCCCAGGTCAAAACCCGAGTGCCGCGCAAAGAGCGTCAGACAGTGGTCGAGAAATCCGCAGCCTGTGGCAATGTCCGCATTGCCGTCGCCGTCAAGACTTAGCGACAGCGTGATGTCCGTCTCCGCCGTGGTTCGTTTGATGTCCGCTTTCCTCATTTTTGCACCTCCGATAATATCTCGCGCACCCGTGCGATGAATATCTCCATCTGCTCCGGTGTGCCTATGGTTATCCTGTTGTATTCCCTTATGCGCTCGCCGCCGAAATGGCGCACGAGTATGCCTTTTTCACGCAGTTTTTTGTAAATGTATTCGCCGCTCACGCCGTCTTTCTTTGCAAACACAAAGTTGGCGCGCGAATCCGTCAGCGAAAAGCCGAGTTTTTTCAGCTCCGCCGCGGTGTATTCTCTTGCAGAGACTATCTCGGCGCATTTTTTCTCATAATAATCGTCCGAGAGTATCGCCGCCGTGCCTGCCGCAAGCGTCAAGCGGTTTATGCTGTACGGATTGGTGGAAAATTTGATTTTCTCCAAATCCTTTATGAGTTCTTCATCGCCGATTGCAAAGCCGAGCCGCGCACCGGCAAGCGAGCGCGATTTCGAGCAGGTGCGCACCACCAGCAGATTTTTGTATCTGCCTGCAAGCGGCAGAGCCGTCTCGCCGCCGAAATCTATGTACGCCTCGTCTATCAGCACCACGCGGTCGGGGTTGGCGATCAGGATTTTTTCTATATCTCCGCTGCTCATCAGCTTGCCCGTGGGGGCGTTGGGGTTGGCAATCACCGCGAGGGCGTCGTTGCCCATGTAGTCAGACGGATTTATCGAGAAATCTTCATCAAGCGGCATTATCCGCGCGTTTATCCCGTGCAGAGCGCAAAACACTCCGTAAAAACCGTAGGTTATGTCGGGGAAAACCGCCGTGCCGCCATGACCTGCAAACGCCATGAATGAAAAATTGAGTATGTCGTCCGAGCCGTTTGACACAAAGATGTTCTTCCGCTCAAAACCGTACCGCTGCGCAATGACGTCTTTAAGTCCGGCACAGGTCGGATCGGGATAGAGATTGAGCGCCGACGCCTCATCTGCGCTCACCGCCGCGATAGTCTGCGGCGACGGCGGATAGGGCGATTCGTTTGTGTTCAGCTTGATGTACTGTTTGTCGCGCGGCTGCTCGCCGGGGGTGTATTCCTCAAGCGAGGCATAGCGCGGCGCAAGAAATCTGCTCATTGCTCCGCCCCCTTGCCCTCGGTGCGCACCTCGGCGCTGCGCGCGTGTGCGTCCAGCCCCTCGCTGTGAGCAAAATACGCCACATCGGCGGCAATTGCCTTAAACGCATCATCCGTGAAATATGTATACTGAGTTTTCTTGACAAAATCATCAACGGAAAGCGGACTGGAAAAGCGCGCGCTTCCGCTTGTGGGCAGGGTGTGGTTCGGCCCTGCCATATAGTCGCCGAGCGCCTCGGGGCAGTTTTTGCCCAGGAACCCCGAGCCGGCGTTTCTCACCAATCCGAGGTAATCAAACGGATTGTCAACACAAATCTCCAGGTGCTCCGGCGCAATCTCGTTGGCAACTTCCACCGCCTGTGTTATGGAGTCGGCAATGATAATCTTGCCGTTGTTGTCTATGGAGACGCGCGCAATCTCCTCTCGGGGCAGAGCCTTAAGCTGAATCTCCAGCTCGTCCGCCACATTTTTTGCAAGCTCCTCGCTGTCCGTCACAAGCACCGCGGACGCGTTTTTGTCGTGCTCCGCCTGGGAGAGCAGGTCTGCCGCAACATACTTTGGGCTGCAGCTGCCGTCCGCAATGACGAGAATCTCGCTCGGGCCGGCAATCATGTCTATGGCAACCGTTCCGAACACCTGTTTTTTCGCCTCGGCGACAAACGCGTTGCCCGGGCCGACAATCTTGTCCACCTTCGGCACGGTCTCTGTGCCGTAGGCAAGCGCTGCCACCGCCTGCGCGCCGCCCGTCATGAATATGCGGTCAACTCCGGCAACATATGCCGCCGCGAGGATGTTTTTGTTTATGCCGCCTCCCGTTGGCGGCGTAACCATTATTATCTGCGACACTCCGGCAAGCTTTGCGGGAATGCAGTTCATCAGCACGGAGGACGGATATGCCGCCGTGCCGCCGGGCACATAAAGCCCGACTTTTTCTATCGGGATGACCTTTTGCCCCATCACAACTCCCGGGACGTCGTTTACTATGAAGCTGCTGCGCAGCTGATGCCTGTGGAAATTCTCTATATTCTCCTTGGCGCGGCGCAGCACCGCCATAAGCTCCGGCGGCGCGGATTCCGCCGCGGCTTTTATCTCGCCGCGGCTCACCTCGAGACAGCTGAGATCCGCTTTGTCAAACTTTTTGGCATATTCAAAGAGCGCCTTGTCTCCGCGCGCCCTCACATCGGCGATTATGCCGCTTACTATGCCCTCCACATCGGTTTTTATCTCTGCGCGCGCAAAGATTTCTTCCTTTGATATATCGTTGAATCGGTAGGTTTTTATCATTGTCGGTCTCCTCTCATAACAATGCACCCTTGGGTGCAATTAACGCGGGGCGATGTTAGTATATTTTATTTTGAATAAGCAAGGCAGAATTTCATATATGCTCCGCCTGTTTCTGCAAGCTCTCGTACACCTTCATTATACTTTCGCGGCAAAACTTGAAGCTCGCCTTGTTCGCAATAAGCCGCGCCGAAACGGGCACCACCGTCTCGATAGGTTCAAGCCCGTTTTCCTTTAGCGTTGTTCCCGTCTCCACAATGTCCACAATCACATCGGATAAATCCAGAATCGGCGCAATCTCGATAGAACCGTTCAGCTTGATGATGTCTATGTCGCGCCCCCTTTTCTCGTAAAAATCGCTCGCTATGCGCGCAAACTTTGTCGCCACGCGCAGCGTCCTGTCCGCCCTGTCGCGGAAGGTGGATTTTGCCGCAACCGCCATGCGGCACTTGCCTATGCCAAGGTCGAGCAGCTCATATACATCCGGCGAATACTCCAGCAGAATGTCCTTGCCGGCAATGCCGATATCCGCCGCGCCGCGCTCCACATATATGGGCACATCGGACGGCTTCACCCAGAAATAGCGCACACTGCCGTCCGCACTCTCCAGTATAAGACGGCGGTCGTTTTTGTCCGTCTCGGGCACGGGATAGCCGGATTTTGCAAGCATGGCGCACACCTTTTCGCCCAGTCTGCCCTTTGGCAGGGCAATGTTTATCGGTCTCATCGGTCAGTCCCCCTTTTGCCGAGAATTATTTTTTCGCGGCAGCGGAACTTGCCCGTGTCGCTCCTTTGCACAATGACCGTCCTGCCCGTGTCGTTTACGGCGCGCACCTCCTGCGACACCGTGAGCGGCGCCGCGCCGCCCGATATCATGAGCACGTCGGCGTCGTATTCCTCATCTCCGCCGAGCAGCCGCTCAAACATATTCATGTATATGGCAAAGCCTATGGCGCGCGAGCGCTTGCCCATCTTTGCCATCAATCCGTCATACTGACCGCCGCTGAGCACATCGGACGGGATTCCGTCTATGTAGCCGCAGAACACTATGCCGTTGTAATATTTCATGTTGTTTACCACGGAGAAATCTATGTGTACCCTGTGAGCCACGCCGCAGTCGGACAGCACGGCGCATATGGCGCGCAGCTCGTCCGCCGCCTTTCGGGTCGCTTCGTCGGTGCAGAATATATCCAGCTTGTCCACAACCTCGGTTATGGGGCCGTACACCGTCACTAAGGCGCAGACGCGCGCCCTGGCGGCATCGTCCATGCCTATGCGTGCGCAGAGCGATTCAAGCGCGGGCAGATTTTTTTCGCCTATGGCGGTAAGTATGCCGCGCGCGTCGTCGCCCTGCGCTCCGCACGACTCTATAAGCGCGGACACCAGCCTGAGGTGAGATATATCGAGCATATATCCGGCGCTCACCGCGCCCAGGCTCTTTGCCGCAAGGGTGAGCACCTCGCAGATGCAGTAGGTGTCCACATCGCCCATGCACTCCAGTCCGGACTGCATAATCTCCCTGAAATCATGACCGCCCGACACACGGTACACGTTTTCGTTGTAGTACACACGCTGCACACCGCTCATGTCGTCGTCAAAATTCTTTATGATGGATATGGTTACATCAGGCTTCATGGCAAGCAGTTTGCCGTTGGTGCCGGTAAAGGTTATCACCTTGTCGCTGATGAGATAATCTTTGTTTTTAACATAGGTGTCGTATTCCTCGAATTTGTTCATCTTGAAACGGCGGTAGCCGCACTGTTCATAGATTTTTCCGAGCCGCTGAGTAAGGCTCTCGGCTGTCTGTCGCATAATGAAACCTTCCTTTCGTTTGATGATAGCAGTGCGTGTATAAAATATGTCAAGGGCCGAAGTACAAGCCTGTTTTACATCCCCTCAGTCAGGCAGCTTTCTACTGCCTGACTGCAAAGTGTTAATTTGTGCGCAAACTGCGGGTCGATGTGGGCATCGACCCCTACCGGCAAACGCAGGTTCTGCGTTAAGGCGAGGGATGTATATTGTATTTTGAAAACCGATAGCAGCCGCGCGTAGAAAATATTCCGTCAAAGGATGTGTATGTGTTTTTTATTCTCAGGCGACGAGTTCAGCGCTACCGCACTGCTGTCCGAGGAGCCAAGAATAAAAAATACATACACAGACGGTGCAAAACTCTATGCGTGGTTTGCAAAATATAATATATACCACCGAGCCGTGTATCAGTTTATTTTACAACCGCACCATTTTAACACGTTAAAGCGTTACCATGCTATAACGATATCACAAAATCTGCTCTTTGTCAATACAAAAGCGGATTTTTGTGCAATAAGCATATTATTTTTTCAAAAACCTCTTCCCAATCGCGCACAAACACATCCGCTTCCGCTTTCAGAGCAGCCTGATCCGGCTCGCCGGCATCCGCCATGCCGACAGTGACAAACCCTGCGCGCGCCGCGGTGCGCAAGGCATGGAGCGAATCCTCAAATACAAGCGCCTCGCACGGCTTTGCACCGAGAAATTCCGCTGCCGCGTTGTATATCAGCGGTTCGCTCTTGCTTGTGTTCAGCTCGCCTGCGGTGAAGATTCTGCCGATGTACTTTAAAATGCCGTTTCTCTCCGCCGTGACAGGGGAGAGCGGACTCTCCGTTGCCGCCGCAATGGGTATGCCCTCAGCCGCAAGGCGCTTTAAACTCCGCTCCGCACCCGACTTTGCCAAGGCGCGGTTTGCATAATAATCCTCAAGGTATATTTTTATCTCTTCATTAATATTCTCCGCAGCTTTTCCGCGCAGAAAACTGTCGTGCAAATACTGCGCTCCCTGCTCCATGCTCATGGAAAACAGGGTCTTGTCAATATCGCACGGCGGCTCGATTCCGCAGCTGCGCAGATAGCCGCTGCCGAGGGTGTTCCACATCGGCATGGTGTCGAGCAAAACTCCGTCTATGTCAAATATGATTCCTTTTATCATGCCGCCGCCCCCTCTGTCATTCAGTATAGCACGGCGGCGCGTCAAATGCAAGGCTTTTCCGCCAGACAAATTCCCCTGTGCAAAACTCGGACAACGCAACAAATACAAGCACTGCGGCATATACTGGATTATGGAGGTGTTCAGCGTTGTTATCATTTATTCTACCGTTTTTCTACGCACTGCCGAACATAATATTCACCGTGTCGTATGTGTCGGGGGCAAATTCGTTTCAGCCGCCCCTCTCGGCGCAGGAAGAGCGCGACTGCCTGCTGCGCTATGCCGACGGTGACACGGACGCGCGCAACATATTGATAGAGCGGAATCTGCGCCTTGTTGCCCATGTGGTGAAAAAATATTCGTCCGCGGACAGCGACACGGACGACCTGATATCCATAGGCACAATAGGGCTGATAAAGGCTATATCCACATTCAATCCCGACAAAGGCACACGCCTTGCGACATATGCGGCAAAATGCATCGATAACGAAATCCTCATGAGCCTGCGCGCGGCGAAAAAGCGGCAGAATGAGGTGCTCCTGCAAGACCCGATAGGCAAAGATAAGGACGGTCACGAGGTAACCCTCATCGACAAACTGTGCGACAGCGGCGAGGATGTGTTTGAGGCGGTGGACATCAAGCTGCAAACCAAGGCGCTGTACGAGGCGATGAAATACATACTGACCCTGAGGGAACGCAAAATCATTGCCCTGCGCTACGGACTGGCGGACGGCTGCGCCTACACCCAGCGCGACATTGCGTCAAGGCTGAAGATATCGCGCTCGTATGTGTCGCGTATAGAAAAAAGGGCGATAGAAAAGCTGTTTCACCGATTTAACGACTGATTGACAAGCGCGCGCATTCATGCTAAAATATCAGTTGAATTTACATTTTCGGAACGGGTGAAATAATGGAAATAACATTGGATGAATTGAATAAACTCAGTGCGGACGAATACCGCCTGATAGACATAAGAGACGAAGTTTCGTTTGAGTACGGACACCTTGACGGCGCGGTGAACATGACGCCCGAGGAACTGACGGACGGGAGAGTCGGCAAGGACAAAAAGATAATCGTATACTGTAAATCGGGCGTTGTGACGCGCGATATCGCCGAGAAAATGTGCGCCGACGGTTACAGTGCTTACAGCCTGGAGGACGGCTACATCGGCTGGCTGCGCGGCAAGATTGCCGCGGACGGCGCAGATAAGGAGCGCCTTGACAAAATAGAAAAAAGTATTCAGAAGAAATTCCGCAAAGAGCTGCTCTCCAAGTTTGCGGCGGCGATTAACAAATACGATATGCTCCGCGAGGGCGACAGAGTGGCGGTGTGCATATCGGGCGGCAAGGACTCAATGCTTATGGCAAAGCTGTTTCAGGAGCTGAAGCGCCACAACAAATTTCCCTTTGAGCTGTGTTTTTTGGTTATGGATCCGGGTTACAGCGCCGAAAACAGAGAGGTCATCGAGCACAACGCAAAGCTGATGAGAATTCCCATAACGGTGTTTGAGAGCACGATTTTCGATTCGGTGTACAATATTGAAAAATCGCCGTGCTATGTATGCGCGCGCATGAGGCGCGGCTACCTCTACTCCGAGGCAAAAAAGCTCGGCTGCAACAAAATCGCCCTGGGGCATCACTTTGACGACGTGATAGAAACCACCCTTATGGGTATGCTGTACAGCGGTCAGACGCAGACCATGATGCCAAAGCTGCACAGCACCAATTTTGAGGGAATGGAGCTTATACGCCCCATGTATCTTATCCGCGAGGCGGATATTAAGCGCTGGAGGGACTACAACGACCTGCATTTTATTCAGTGCGCCTGCAAGTTTACAGACACCTGCACCTCTGAGGCTTGCCTCACATCGGAGCGGACAGGCTCAAAGCGGCTTGAGACAAAACATATAATTGAAAGGCTGAAAAAAACCAACCCCTATGTGGAGAATAATATATTCAAGAGTATGGAGAATGTGAACCTGGAAACCGTGATATCATATAAGGATAAAAACGGGGTTCACTCGTTCCTGGATGATTACGATTCGGGCAGATAATTATAATACGTTTTAAGATGCGCCAAAGCA
>CAJLYL010000070.1 GCA_905210855.1 uncultured Clostridia bacterium | reverse complement strand
TGACCCTCTGCTTGTAAGGCAGATGCTCTCCCAGCTGAGCTAAGCTCCCACATTGCCGCATCAATCGGCGACTTATTTAGTATAGCGCATATTTGGTGAAATGTCAAGACTTTTTTTGAATTTTTTTTGAAAAACCGATTTTTTGTATTTTTTCGTATTTTTCGGGAGGGTTGGGGAAGCGCGGCACACAGTCAAACGCAGATTCCGCGCAGGATTTAAAGACATTGGCGGCGCGACGGTTGATTTTCGCCGCTGTTTGTGCTATACTTGCGCTTGGAGGTAGGTGCCCGATGACAACAAAACTGAATTTGCAGGCGGTGTACATTCCGCAAAGAATTTCAGATGAATTTGAAAATATAAAAAGATATCCGCTCACGGTGATTGCCGCGCCGTCGGGCTTCGGCAAGACGACGGCTCTCGAGGCGTTTTTCTCGCAAAAATGCTTTGAAAATGCGCGCGTTGTCCGCCACACGTTTTTTGGCTGCGGCACGGACGAATACTGGAGATGGCTTTGCGGCGCCCTTGCCCGTACAGACAAAATATGCGCCGAGGCGCTTGCCGACTGCGGCACTCCGGACGGCGCAAATCTTTCCGATATATGCGAAATAATGTCCGACCTGGAGTGCGGAGAGGATTTTTACATAGTGCTTGACAACCTGACCGATAAGGCGGACGGCTTGGATATTCTGCTTACGGCTATGGCGGCGCACCGCGCCCCAAAGCTGCACATAGTCGCGTCGGTGTGCTCCATCGGCTCTGTGGGTGCCGGCTTCGGCGGCAGGGTTCACTGCATAGACGCAAAAAACTTTGCCTTCACGGCGGACGACTGCCGCGCGTATTTTGAGCGCGTGGGTCAGGTGCTCACGGATTCCGAGCTGACGGAGCTTACATCTTTGACGGGCGGATGGCCGTTTGCCGTCTATCTGCAAATGCTCTTTTATGCAAAGCACACCCGATTTGAAAAAGGTATTCCCGAAAATCTCATAGAAAAGGCGTTTTTTGACCGCCTGACTGATGATGAAAAGCGGTTTTACATATTGATGTCGCTCTTTGACAGCTTCAGCGCCGAAAAGGCAGTGCAGGTGAGCGGAGAGAGCGCGGCGTTTGTGCGAAAAATTCTGAACGGCGGTTTTGTTTATCACGATGACAAAAGCGGCGGATATTGGTTCCACAGCCTGATTCGCACCTTTTTGCGCTCGGAGCTTGCGCAGCTGCCCAAGGAGGAAAGGGACAGAATGTGCCTTGCCGCCGCACAGTGGGAGGACAAAAACGGCGAAAACATAACCGCCATACGGCTCTACTGCGCGGCAGGCGCGTATGAGAGGATTTTTGCCATGCGCCACACAAGCTATGATTTGTCCGACATCGGCGACGTCAACACACGGCAAATGATATTCGATATTCTGGACAAAACGCCGCGCTCCGTTAAGCTGCGTTATCCCGAGAGCATGGTTCCGCTCGCTTTTATCCTATTTTTTGTAAATGAGTACGAAAAACTCGGCGAGACTATCGAGGAGATTTTTGCGCTCACAGCCGAGTGTGAACTGACGGATAAGGAAAAGAATGAAATTATCGGCGAAACGGAGCTTTTGATTTCGTTTACCGAGTTTAACGATATAGCCAAGATGAGCGCCCACCACCGCAGGGCATATCAGCTCCTCGGCGGCAGGGCAAGGCTTATCAATATGCGCAGCACATGGACTTTCGGCTCGCCGTCGGTTATGTGCCTGTATCACTCGGAATCCGGCGCGCTTGATGACGAACTGCGCCTTATGGACGAGTGTATGCCGTACTATTACCGTCTGACCGGCGGTCACGGCAACGGCTCGGAATACGCCATGCGCGCCGAGGCGGAACTGCTGCGCGGCAATTGCGCCGCCGCGGAAACCCTTGCGCACAGAGCTATGTTTGAGGCGCAGAGCAAGAATCAGAGCAGCGTGTATCAGTGCGGACTGTTTACCCTGGCGCGCATAGCCGTCCTCAGGGGAGACGGCGCCGCGCTGTCCGACGCAGTCATAGCCATGACCGAGAGCGCGGCGCAGAACACCGAGGATATGTGCCGCCATTCGCTGAGCTTGTTTTTGGGCTATATATACGCTTTCACGGGGCGCGCGGACAAGGTTGTGCCGTGGCTCGCCGCAGGCAGCATAGACGAAACTATGGCAGCGCCGATGACTATCCCATTTGCGCATATTGTGTACGCAAGGGTGCTGCTTGAGCGCAGGGAATATTCAAAGCTGCTCGCTTTCTGTCCGTTTGCCTGCACAGCTGCGCAGGCAGTGCCGAGCGTTTTGCCGCAAATATATTTTCACATCCTTGCCGCCTGCGCATATTCGGCAATCGGCAGCGATGACGGGGCGGACGCCGAGCTGAACACGGCGCTTGAACTTGCCGTTCCCGACAGGATATATCTTCCGTTTGCGGAGTGCTGCCCTGCGGTGAAACCGATTCTCCAAAGGAGCGGTTCGCCTGCGTGTGCGGAAATAGCCGCGCTCGGCGCGGAGTACGCAAAAGGCATGGAAAGGCTCTCGTCCGGCAAACCGCGCCTCTCTCCGCGCGAGAGGGAAGTTGCACAGCTCATCTGCGAGGGGCTTACCAACAAGCAGATTGCGGCGCGGCTGTTTGTGTCGCTGTCTACGGTGAAACTGACGGTAAGCAATATATTTGAAAAGACGGGCATAAAATCGCGCGCCCAGCTGACGGATTTGAGAATATAGATTTTCGTCTGTCACGATTCGCTGCGGCTTTGTAAGCATCACGATTAAAAATTGGCCATCGGCTAATTTTCAGGTCAACTCTCTCTTTGGTATAATTATTGTAAGATTATACGCCCGAAGGGAGAGTTGTTTTTTTATGAAAACCAAATTTGTTTCACTGTTTCTCATCATTGCGCTTGTTTTCACAACCGTCGGCACATCGGTGCAGACCGCGGCGGCGGAGGAGGGGCACGATGTCCTGCGCGAGATTTTCTCGGGGATAGACTCCGTTGAGCCCGACGTTGAGGCGGAGCGCCTGCCCTATCGCGACGGCACGGTGCTGTCCGACGTGCGCGAACCGCTGTCTGTAAACAGCAGCGGCTCAGGGGTGTTCGGCAGCGGCAGCTCTCTCTCGGACAATCTTTCGTGGAGCAGCGGCGCCGCGCCGAGGTTTGCCTCGCCCTCCGTTACCCTGGGCGGCAGACAATACAGCCTCGGCAGCGAGATTAAAATTCTTGCGATGAGCGAGGGCGATTTTGACAACGACGGCAGAAAAAACGAGCTTGCCGTCATTGCCGCGGCGAGGACTACCGGCGGCAAATCACTGCTTTTGCTGTGTACCGCGGAGGCGCCTTTCGGCACGCTAAACCCCGTGAAGCTGCTCTATGACGGCAGCGCCGCCGCAGGAGATTTCTATGCCGACACGGCTTCTTTCGCCAACTGCATTGCAGTTGTGTGCGCCGATGTAAACGGCGACGGCTATGACGAGATAGCGACCGCGACCCCCACAAACGGCTTTTATAACGACGGTACGGATAAATACGGCTTTGACGTGCGCGGCGGATATTACCTGTGGTCCTTGAATGAAGACGGCCGCACGGCGGACGGCTACAAGAGCGCCGCGCAGTGGTGCGACAAGCCGTTTGACCCGTACATAGGGCTCAGGATGACCGTGCCCGACTGCCACATAGGCGCCCCGGGCGTGACGGTGTCTCTCGCCGCAGGCGACGCGGACGGCGACGGCTATGACGATATCACGTCTGCCATAGCCACAACCAAGGCGCAGTATAACGCAAACTACTGCGACAATATGTTCTCGGTGTACTGCATGATGGGCGCGGCAAATTTTGACGAGATGTACCTCAGGCGCAAACCTCTGACAATATATATTGACAAATCGATCAAGGATTTCCCCATAGATACCACGTCCGGCGACGCGTCCGGATTCGATGTCGCCATGTGCGATGTTGACGACACCGGCAGGGCGACCATATTCATGTCGGTCAAAGAGACGCAGCATCGCTGGAGGGACTACGGCGGCGACAAGATGGTCGCAACAAAATATTGCATATATTCCTTTGATTATACCGAATCGGGCGACAAATACATTGCCTCTCTCGTACATAAGGGCGGCATATATCACAACGGCTTTGCGGACGGCATAAGCGATACAAGGGTTCTGTACAGAACCGCTCCGCAGGATTGCGCTCCCATAAGGATAGGTGTGCTTAAGGGAGATTTCGGTCTCTCCGACGGCAAAAAGGGAAGTATATCTTCGGGAACAGTCGTTGTTGACCAAAAATACATCCCCTTTGTGCGATATGCGGACGGTAACAGCTATCGCTACGAGACCGTGGACAAAGGCACCTACACCGGCTTTAACCCGGGAACTGCCGACCTCGGCTTCGGTTACACCGCGGACAAGTGCATTTTCTTCGGCAACGGAACAAACGTGACGGGAGTGCGCACGGCGAATGTGAGCTTTGACGGCACAAATTACACCGACGCCGCATTGGTGAGCGCATATGACGAAACCGGCAGGTACATGACGTATTATCTGCTGCGCTCCGGCAGCGGCTACGGCGCAAGCCTGCTGTCCGAGGGCACTGCGGACGCGGCAATCGCCATGCCCGATGTTGACAGCGATTCAATATTTTTGAAATACGTAAAGCATAAATTCTTCTGGGCAGACCCTGTTATAATAGCGGCGCTTGCGTCGCCGCCGTATTTCGGCTCGCTCCCGTCCGATATGTATACAAACGGCTCTACAACATACGGCAGAAGCGCCACGTCGGCAAGCGGAAGGACAGAATCGTACACCGTGTCTGCCGGAATGTACATCTCCACCGAGATAAAGGCAGGCGGCGGAGGCACAGCCGCTGTGTTTGAATCGGAGACGGAGGCAATGCACAGCTCGTCGATTGACCGCGAGAAGACAAAACAGGTGGAGTATACGCAGAGCTTTTCCGCAAGCGGCGGCGAGGACACCGTGGTGCTCTCCACGGTTGCCTACGACGCCTATGAATACACCGCGTATTATCAGGGCACGGACGGCAGTCTCACGTCGTCTCCGTATATAGTGTATGTGCCGCGCGGCGGCTCGGACGCGATAAAAATCGCAAGCCTGCCGTATGACACCTACAAGGAATTTATAACGTATGCAAACGGCGCGCTGCCGACCCTTGCAGACGTGTTTACCCACAAGTTGGGCAAGCCGGAAACATATCCGTCAGCCGCCCCCAACGCAAGAGTCAAGAACGGCAGCGTTATGGTTCATTCCAAACTCGGCTCATTCCCGTCGGGCAAGGGCAGCCAGACCCTCGCGATAGATATCACGGAGGAAAAGGCGGAAACCTCCTCATCGGGCTCGTCCGTCAGTGTGAAGCTCGGCGGCGGCTTTGAGAGCGAGGCGGACGATATTTTCAATCTTGTTGACATGGGTGCAAAGGTGACTGCCGGCAGCTCGGCATCAAAGGAGCACGAGAGCGGCAGAATAACCACAAACGCAGTCGGCACAAGCTTTGAGGGTACTGTCTTCGGTCAGGATGACGGCATGAACGTGAGCGGCAGCGGCGAAAAAAAGGCGGCATTTAACTGGAGGCTGCTCAGCTATGTATACAACTTTGCCGAGGGAAACGAAGTTCAGCAGTTCCCCGTGGTCACCTATATAACAAGCGGAGTGGAGCAGCCGGAGGGAGTTGTGCCGCAGTCGGTTGAGGTGTCGCCGTCGTCACAAGAGGTGAGTCAGGTGGGGCCGGCAACAAAGGGATTTGTAAACACAGCTAATTTCTCCGTGAGTGCACCCGGGGTGACCCGTGAGGCATACACCGCGCTTGAGGGCGCGCCGCACGGAATGACGCTTGACACCGGCGGCGCAAACATAGGCACGGAGAAATTCCCCTTTGGCATAAACATCAACGCCAATGTGCAGCCCGGCACATATCCGCTCAGACTGAACATCGGCGGCGTGCTGTCGGACGAATTCACCGTAAAGGTGACGGAATATACTGAGCCGGTGTGGATTGCGGCGGACAGGACGGAGATAGATTTTGGCAGTATGCGCTGTGACGAGGTCAATGGCACACCCGCCGCGGGCGGACAGACCGTCACGGTGAGCAATATCCACACAGAGGGAGTAAGCGGTCTCGCCGCAAGCTTCGGCATGGGAGACGAAAGCCCGTTTGAAATAACGCGCGGACTATCCTCGGCTGCACTGAACCCAAAGGGCGCGGGCGGAGACTCCGCAACTCTGAGCGTTGCACCGAAAAAAGGACTTGAGACGGGCAGGCACACAGATACGCTCAAGGTGACAAACGGAGTGACCTCGGCATATGTTGAACTCGTCTACAACGTGACATCCCCCACCCTGCCCGGCGAGCCGAGATTTACCAACAACATGGTGACATTGGCAAATCCGATTAAACTCAGCTTTGATGTGCCGGAGGACAACGGCGGCGCAAGGATAACGCACTATCTCTACACCATTCGCGGTCATGCGGATTATTCGTCCGGCGGCGAGGCTATTTGGAAGAGGGCGAGCGTTTCCCCGTACTCAAACATCAACTACACCCTGGAGTTGTTGAACGACACGCTGCCTGTCGGCGAATCATATGTAATCGGCTTAAAGGCGGTCAATAATTACGGCGAGGGTGCGCCGGCGTGGTATCGGTTCGAGGTGGTACATTCCGAAAACGAACCGGGCACTGTCAGGAACATGAGCGTTTGCCCCGGAAACGGCAAGCTGACCGTGACGTGGGATGAGCCGGATTATTGGGGTGCAAACGAATTTGTCAAGAATGAGGATATCGTGTGGAAGAATTATGAGGTATCTCTCTACGAAGGCGATAAGCGGAAAGACGTGAAATTGCTCACGTATAAGGAGGGGAACGAATACACCTTTACCTCTCTTGAAAACGGCAAAAAATACGAAATCCGGATAACCGCGCGCACGACAAACTGCTTCGGCGAGGCGGCGGTAATGGAAGCCGTGCCGTCTGCCGAGCCGGCAGCGCCGTCACGCCCCAAAGGATTGGCGGCAGAGCTGAGCTACAAGCAGGCAAAGCTCACCTGGCGCGCTCCGGAGGCGGACGGAAACTCCGCCGTAACGGGATATGAGGTATCAAAGGACGGCGGCGCAAACTGGACAGGTGTGGGCATGAGCACGGAATATGCCTTTACGGAGCTTACTCCCAACAGCCGATATGAATTTGCGGTGCGCGCCGCAAATTCGGCAGGAAAGAGCACCGCGGCGTACACATATCAGGTGATTCCGAACAGCCTTGCCGCGCCGCGGCTGCATGATACAGATAACTCAAATGGGCTAAGAAACGGTCTCATGCCCGGGTACGGTCAGCTTGAGCTGTCGTGGTATCCTGTGGACGGGGATAACATCACATATGAAGTAAAGGTTGACGGCGGAGAATGGGAGGCGGCAGAGCCTGTGGTATTTGGCGACACGCTGCGGTATATATTCACCGGTCTGGAGAATGACCGCACATACAAGATTTATGTCCGCGCGGTTGATGGCGAGGGCCCCGGCCCGGCTGCCGTGACATCGAGCAGAAAGCCGCGCGCCATTGCGCCGCAGCTTATCTCCCCTGAGGCAAAGCCGCGCAACGGCGCTATACAGCTGTTCGCCAAGCTTGCAGACAACCAAAACCCGAGGGCGTATATGAGATACAGCCTTGACGGCGATACATGGAGCACCGTTTCCGACGGAGGCAAGATTACCGATTTGGAAAACGGCAGGGAATACACGGTGGCGGTCTGCGCAGAGGGAATAGACGATGGCAATATGCCGCTGCGCACGGTTTACTATCTGAAATGCACACCGGACGAAACCGTACCCGATGAGCCGTCCGAGCCGCAGATAAACGTCTTTGCCAATGATGACGGCATACGCATAGAATGGACGGTGGAGAGCGACGGCGGCGCGGAGATTACGCAATACAAAGTGTTACTCAACGGCGAGGGCGAATTTGTATTGCCAAAGGGCGAAACATCACTGGAGATAAAATGCACTCCCGAAAATCGCGGACAGTATACAAACGTTAACGTTACGGCGGTCAATGCGGTCGGCGAGAGTACGGGTTATGAATATTTCAGCGCGAGGGCAAACCTTGTAGGCGAGGACAGGATAATTGTTCCGCCGTCTCACGGCGAGGTTGTGAGCGGCGCATACAGGCTCGAAGAGCTTAGGATATATGATGATGGCGACGGCAATGTGTCATATGAACGCGCGGATATAAGCGAATATGCGGCTTGGAGCATGGAGAGCGACCACGTCGAAATCACGTGGGACGAATCCGCAAGGCGCATCAGAATTGCGGAAGGTCTGCCTGACGGCGAGTATTATGTGACAGTGACGGCGAAGACGTATTATGACAACGTAACATATGAGCGCAGGGTGAAGATAATTGTCGGCGAGCAGATAAGCATAGAGTCCGCGGAGAGGACGGACAGCGGCGTGAGGGCGGTGCTGAATCTGCCCGAGGCTTACGGCAAAGTCGTGCTGTGCACGGCGGCATACGCTGCCGACGGCAGAGTGACGGCGGTGGACATGAGAGAAATCTCGGGCGGTACGCTTACGGACGGAGCGATTATCGTGCCGATAGATGTGAGCGGCGCGGCAAGGGTCAAGGTAATGATGCTTGACGCCAAGGCTACGCTTAAACCGCTGTGCGGAAGCAAAGAGGCAAGGTGAGGACGAAAAATCGGCGGGCACGGATTGCGCCCG
>CAJLYL010000069.1 GCA_905210855.1 uncultured Clostridia bacterium | reverse complement strand
CGCGGCCGCCATTGGCCTTTGTCTCGTTGACCATGCGCGCCGTTTCCTCCGGGATGATGCAAAATTCCGAGTGCATCGGGTGATCCTCGATCTCGTCCTCTTTGACAGGTCGGAACGTGCCGAGTCCGACGTGCAGCGTGACGTAACCGATCTTCACACCCATGTCCGCAATCTGCTGCAGCAGTTCCTTCGTAAAGTGCAGGCCGGCCGTCGGCGCGGCGGCGCTACCGAGCTCGCGGGAATAAACCGTCTGATAGCGCTCCTGATCCTGCAGCTCCGCCTTGATATACGGCGGCAGCGGCATTTTTTCCCCAGCCGCTCGAGCACCTCCAGAAAGATGCCGTCATAATGAAACTGCACGATCTTGTTGCCGTCGGCGATCGCGTCGACGACCGTAGCGGTCAGCTCCCCGTCGCCAAATGAGAGCGCAGTGCCGGGCTGGGTCTTGCGGCCTGGACGGGTCAGGCACTCCCACTTGCTGTCGCCGAGGTCGCGCAGCAGCAGCACTTCAACTGCACCGCCGGTGCTGCGGTGGCCGAGCAGGCGCGCCGGGAGCACGCGTGAATCGTTGAGCACAAGGCAGTCGTTCGGGCGCAGAAACTGCGGCAGCTCGTAAAAATGGTGGTGGGCGATGGCGCCGGTCGTTTTATCCAGCGTCAGCAGCCGGGAAGCATCACGGCGCTCGAGCGGCGTCTGAGCGATGAGCTCCTCCGGCAGATCAAAATAAAAATCCGATTTTTTCATGCTACATAAGCTCCGGTATAATAGAAACTGATGATCTCTTCGTATGTTTTGCCGTGTTCCTGCGCCATAGCTTTGGCGCCCCACTGGCTCATGCCGCAGTTGTGGCCATAGCCGCCGCCGACGACAGAATAAGCATCCGTAGCAGCGTCATACTCCACGGTAAAGTGGCGGCTGTTATAGCGCAGACCGCAGACGCTCGTCAGGAACGTGCGCACGGCATCTTTGCTGTAGGTCTTGTCCCCGACCGTCACCGTCATGGCGTTGCCGATGGGCGTATAGGTGATGGAGACGTCCCCGACAGCAGCACGGGAGATGGACGTGCTCCAGCTTTTGCAATAGAAGTCGATATCTTTCTCATAGGGATCGACAACACCGCGCAGGTACGGCACCGCCGTCACCCAGACATTTTCGGAGTCCTCGGTCGCACCGCCGTCCGCCGCGAAATAGAACGTCTCGCAGAGCTTGCCCTCATAGCGGACAAACTTTCCTGCCGTCTCATCCACGGCGCGGTCGCTGTTGGCCGAGGCGTCCAGCGTACCGTAATAGACCTGACTGGTCGTCGTCCCCGTGACGTCAAAGCCGTAGGCCGGTGAGCCATTCATGTGCGAAGCAACATAGGTGCGCGCGCAGACCGCCTGTGCCTTGAGCGCCTCGGATTCAAAATCCGCCGGCATCTCCGCCGCCACTACGCCGACTATGTAGTCATCCTCGTCCATGGTTATTATTTTGCCGCTGCCACAGTCGTATACGTTTATATTTTTTGACTGCGGCTTTTCACGATTCGGCATAACGTATGCGATTATTATCGGCAGCACCATTGACAAAATGATAAAAAATGAAATTTTGGTTTTAAAAAAATTCATATTCCGTACCCGCTTGTCACTAAATCTCCTGTTCAAAACAAATAATATGCACTTATATATGCATTTAGAACAATTTTTCGGCTGTGTCGATTAAAAAATACATTTTAGTATTGATTTGCAAGTCAAAAAGTGTTATAATTCATGTCAGACGGAGGTGCTACGATGAATCTGACAGAAAAAATTAACGAGCTTGCCAAGGACGCATACGGATGCTATGACATTCCGCTCAACTCGTATAATTCCATAAATTTGAAACGCGGCTTGAGAAATCACGACGGCACTGGTGTGCTCGCTGGGGTAACCAGGGTGTGCGAGGTACACGGCTATGTCATGAGCGAGGACGAAAAAAGCCCGATACCGGGCAAGCTGTCCTACCGCGGCTATGACATAAACGACCTGACAGCCAACCCGGGCATAGACGGCAGATTCGGCTTTGAAGAGATTGCCTATCTGCTGCTTTTCGGCAAGCTGCCGACTCTTGATGAGCTGAAGCTCTTCTGCGACTACATAGCAGAGAACCGCGAGCTGCCGAATTATTTTGTAGAGGACATGATTCTGAAAGCGCCGAGCCGCAACATCATGAACAAAATGGCGCGCTCGGTGCTCACGCTGTATTCCTATGACGACAACCCTGACGCGACGGATATAGAAAACGTAATGCGCCAGTCGCTCACCCTGCTTGCGCAGATGCCCATGATTGCAGCCTATGCATACAGCGCAAAGGTGCATCATTTCGACAAAAAGAGCCTGATAATTCACCAGCCGAAATCCAACCTTTCCACGGCGGAGAACCTTTTGCGTATGCTCAACATGACAAAGCAGTTTACACCGCTGGACGCGCATATACTCGACACGGCTCTCATGCTGCACATGGAGCACGGCGGCGGCAACAACTCCACATTCTCGTGCAGAGTGCTCTCGTCCACGGGAACAGACACCTACTCCGCAATAGGCGGCGCTATCTGTTCGCTGAAGGGTCCCAAGCACGGCGGTGCAAACGCGCGCGTCATCGGCATGATAGACGATTTGCAAAACACGGTCTCCGACTGGACAAACGAAAATCAGGTGTATGACTATCTGGTTAAAATCATTAAAAAACAGGCGTATGACAAATCGGGTCTTATCTACGGAATGGGTCACGCTGTATACACCCTCTCCGACCCGAGGGCGGTACTGCTCAAAAAGAAAGCAAAAATGCTGTGCGACGAAAAGGGCGAGATGGAGATGTACCACCTGTATTCAACCATAGAGAAGCTTGCGCCGCAGGTGTACAAGGATGTGACCGGCAAGGGGAAAATCATGTGTGCCAACGTTGACCTCTATTCGGGCTTGGTGTACCGTATGCTCAAGATTCCCGATGAGCTGTTCACACCGCTGTTTGCCATAGCAAGGACGGCAGGCTGGTGTGCGCACCGCATGGAGGAGATTATCTCCGGCGGCAAGATTATCCGTCCGGCATACAAAACTCTCATAAAACGCGACAGAGAATATGTCGATATATATCACAGAAAATAGTTAAAAAAACAGGCTGCCTTCTCGGGCAGTCTGTTTTTTAGTGTTTAAAGCACCAGCGTCTGCGGAATACCGTTTTTGTATTTTATGCTGCACTCGCCCTGGATAAGCGGCAGCGCATAATCGATAAACTCACGCGTAACATCGTTTCCCTCGGCACTGATAAAGGCATCGGGAACCTTTTTTTCCTCGTTTGCGACTGAAGCTATGTCGGTGGTATCTGTCTCAACACGATATTCATTGCCGCCGCGGCGCCTGTATATCATCATTTCGCCGCTGTGTCCGCTGAGAGCTGCGTCCACCCCTGCCCTGCCTATCATTGCGGATTCCTCAATGTCCGTCAGCGAGGCAATGTGCGCTGCGCACCTCTGCGGAGTGTTCAGCTCTATGCTGCGCACCTTGATTTTCAGCCTGTCCCTGATGAGCAGCTCCAGGCTCTTGCCTGCGCCGCCGAGCTGAGAATGACCGAACAAATCCTCCTTGTGAAGTATATCCGACGACGCAATATACTTGCCATTTTTATCCTTTATCCCCTCAGACACCGCCACAACAACGTTTTTGTGAACCTCAGTCATTCGTTTGACATCGGCGACGAATTTCTCCGTGTCAAACGCAACCTCGGGCAGATAAATAAGGTGCGGCGCCGTGCCGCCGTTCACTCTGGCGAGCGCAGCGGCAGCCGTGAGCCACCCTGCGTTTCTGCCCATTATCTCCACTATTGTCACACTCTCTATATCGTAGCATAGCGTATCTCTCGTAACCTCGGACATCACGGTTGCAATGTACTTGGCGCTGCTGCCGTAGCCCGGGCAATGGTCTGTCACGGACAGGTCGTTGTCTATGGTCTTCGGTATGCCCATGACGGCAATGCCGTTCTCCCTCGCAGCCTGTGAGAGCTTAAGCACTGTGTCCATGGAGTCGTTGCCGCCGATGTAGAAAAAACAGCCGATTTCATACTCCTTGAATATGCCGATAATTCTTGCGATTTCGTCATCGCCCTCCACACGGTATCTGCACGAACCGAGATAAGCCGACGGAGTTTGCTTGAGCAAATCAAGCTTTTCCGATTCGGCAAATATCTCTGTCAGATTCACCAAATCCTTTCTGAGTATTCCCTTAATGCCGTTGCGCGCGCCGTAAACAGTGCCTACGCTCTCGCTCTGCACCGCGCGCTCAATCACACCGGCAAGCGTCGCATTAATCGCGGCGGTCGGGCCGCCCGATTGTCCCACAAGGATGTTCATTTTCTTCATTTCTTTATCTCCCACTTGTTTTTTCAATTTTTCTATATTTCGTGTCAAGTCGTTTTTATCTCAGACATCGCACCGTCTCGTGGTGTATGTATCTGTTCGACGCGCCTGTCAATCCGTGCGTTTCCACAGGATTAAACCGTCGGATATGCAGCAGTCGCCGTCGTCCGTCGGCAGATATTCATCCATGGCAACACTGCGCTCCTCGATGATATTGCCGAGATAATCCCTGTACTCAAACACCATTTTGTCATCATCAGCATTTCTAAACAGCACCATAGCCTCGCGCTTGTCCGCAAAGAAAGAATCGTCAAACAGCCTTCTTTTCAGCCTGTCCGTCGCCCTATCGTCAAGCCCGAGTTCAAAAATTCTCGTCTTCTCCGCCGCCTCGCACAAAAAATCCACACATCGAAACCTCATGTTCAGCCCAAACATCTCATAGAGCCGCGCCCTGCCGTGGATTTTCGGTTTGCCGTCGAGCGAGCCGTCTGCAAGAATCGCATATCTCTTTTTAACGCTGAATGCCACAAACGGCCGCTCATACACAAAGCTTGCTCCGCAGTGCGGACAGGTGACGGTATTTAACCTGTCATTCACAAAGTCGCTCACCATGCCGCTCGACGCATCCATATTTACGGATGAGCAGAGCATCATGCGGCGATTGAATTCCGCCTTGCAATTTTCGCACAAAACCGAAAATGAATATTCATAGCCAGCCACAAAAACACCTGCCAATTAAAATAACTAATGAATATTTTATCACATTTTGTCATATATGGCAAGTAGTTATTGAAGATTGTGCTTTATTTTTTCAAAGAAGCCGCGCAGCAACAAAGACCCGAGCGAGGTCGGGTCTTTGCAAAATGCTGTTTTACTTGTATACTATATAAGTGTTCGGCACGGCTGTCACGTTTGCAACCACTATTTTTGAATAATCCTTCGGCGCCGCGCTGTATCCTACCAAATCGGCTATGCTGCCGACGGTTATCTTGCTGTTTTTGGTGTGGCACACAAGCACTGCGGCAGACGAATTAACCAGGTGCGGTTCCATATTGTCCGCCGTGATATCCGCGTCGGTTATATCCCACTTGTTCTTCACCATGTAGAATGAGCTGCCGTCAATCTTGGCGAAATTCTTCTCCACGCTCAGGTATTTAACCTGTTTTTTCTTGATGTAACCCGTCAGCTGCATAACTTCGTCGCCGTCCTCGTCAACGGCTCTGCGCACAGACTCGACAACCACAAATTCGCTGCCGTTCCAAGAAGGCTGCGCTCCATTTTTGTCAAAGCAAATGAGCACATCTGACACAACATCGGTGTCACGCTTTTTGCCCTCCGATTCATTCCATTTTGACACCAGCTCGGTTATTACCTCCTTGCTGTGGCTGTTGTGCGAACAGACCTCAAACTTTTTTGTCTGCTCACCGCCCTCCTCCGCCGCAGGCACTCATGCCGGACGCGGCAATTACCGCTCCCATTGCAAGGGACATAACTTTGAATAATTTTTTCATCTAACCATCCTCCTTGCTCAAATTCGATTTGTGCAATGTCAACACAAATCAATGCATCTGATACTTGAATTGTAACATTATCATGAAAAGCCGTCAATCAACTATACAACCGTATAATTGCACTATCTGTCCATTTTCAAAACGGATTTTTCATAATGCGGATATACACAAGACACACATTGCCCAAAATATCAACGGCATTGACAGGTACGGCGGTGAAAAAAACGCATTGCATAACTCAACCGCGGCAAAACGGATGATGTTTGTTTTGACAATTTGCTCTGTATATGTTAAAATATAATGGAATAAATATTTGGAGGTGTTGCGGCAATGCCTGACAACATGGAAAACCTCATCCTCGTGGTCGAGGATGAAAAATCAATATCCGATATACTCAAAATCAATCTACAAAAAAACGGGTTTCGCGTTATAACCGCGTTTGACGGCGAGGACGCCGTTAAAAAGGCATTTGAACTCGAACCCGACCTTATACTCCTCGACGTCATGCTGCCCAAGCTTGACGGTTTTTCCGTATGCAAGCAGGTGCGCGAATCGCTCTCCGTGCCCATAATCATGCTTACCGCGCGCGAGGAAGAGGTGGACAAGGTGCTCGGGCTCGAGCTGGGCGCCGACGACTACATAACCAAGCCTTTCAGCCTGAGGGAGCTTATGGCAAGGGTCAAGGCAAACCTCCGCCGCAGCGGGATCTCGTCATGGCACGCCGAGCACTCGGGAATGCTCGAATTCGGCGATTTGCAGATAGACACGGAAAAATACGAGGTGAGCAAATGCGGCAGAAAGGTAGAACTTACTTCGAGAGAGTTTGATTTGCTCAAATTCCTTGCCACATCGGACGGCAAGGTGTTCACACGCGAAATTCTGCTCAACAAGGTGTGGGACTATGAGTATTACGGAGACGTGCGCACGGTCGATGTGACGATAAGGCGGCTGAGGGAAAAAATAGAAGATAATCCGAGCGAGCCTAAATACATAATGACAAAACGCGGCGTCGGATATTATTTCGGAGCGTAGCCTATGTTCAGAAGCATACGATTCAAAATAGCGCTGATGTTTGTTCTGCTGAGTCTGTCCATAATCATACTTGTGGGCACATTCACAGTGAACAGCACCGATGCGTATTACCACAAAGAATTCTCAAACCTGATGTCGGTCATCTTCAGCGATGAATACACAGCTCAGCTGTCAACATACATCGGCGCCGATGACGCGCCTGCAAGGATATTTGACAACGTATCGGCATATTCCGGACAGATGGGCATCGATTCTTTCCGCAACTTTTATCTTTTGAGTGCGGCAAACGGCAAAGCGATACCGCCGTATTCATCCAATGAAGAGCTGGCGCGCACGCTCGACGTGAGCACCAACATCATGACCGCCATGAGCGGCCGCTGCGGCAAGGAGGTAAACAGCGCCGCGCCGTATATGGACTACGCCGTGCCCCTCGGGCAGGGCGGCAGCATAAAATACATTGTATACGTGCGCGACACCAAGGAGGAAACCACCAGAGTTGTCAGCAACATATTCCGCATAATGATGCAATCCATGCTGCTCGGGCTGCTGATTTCGATGCTGTTTTCAATCCTGCTGTCAAAAACCATCCTCGCCCCGATAGAATCGCTCACGCAGAAAGCAAAGCGCATATCGTCGGGCGACTTTGAATCAAGAATAGATGTGACGAGCAGCGACGAGATAGGCACTCTCACAAACGCTTTCAACCAAATGGCGGCCGAGCTGAAAACCACGCTTAATGCCATGCAGAGTGAGAAGGACAAGGTAGAAACCATACTGCGCTACATGACGGACGGCATAGTTGCGTTTGACAAGAGCGGAGCGATTATACACATCAACCCGACGGCAAGGCGGCTGCTCAACATGAGCACGGGAGACTTCCCGAGCTTTGAAAAAATGTTTGAAAATCTTGACATCAGCATAGCCCAGGTGTCGTATCTCGGGCATTTTGAGAGCACGGAGCGCAGAATGACTGTCGGTGACACAAAGCTAAGCATATACTTTGCGCCGTTTAAGACAAACAAAAAGCTGAGCGGACTCATAGCCGTTATTCAGGATATAACCGAGCAGGAAAGGCTGGAAAATTCACGCCGCGAATTTGTGGCGAATGTGTCGCACGAGCTGCGCACTCCCCTCACCACGGTAAAGAGCTACACCGAGACCCTGCTGGACATAGCCGGTGATAATGATTTGCAGACCGACACTCTCATCAGCTTTCTTGAAACGATAAACAGCGAGACCGACAGAATGACGCGGCTTGTGAAAGACCTGCTGCTGCTCTCGCGCCTCGACTACGGCATACGCGACATGAACATGAGCACATTTTCCATGAGCGACTTAGTTTCCGATGTGGTGTCGCGCTTAAAGCGCTATGCCGAGGAGAAAAACCAAACCGTAACCTACGAACCGACCAACACACTGCCGCCGTATTACGGCAACTCGGACCGAATGGAGCAGGTAATTACAAACGTCATCACAAACGCTATCAAATACACACCGGAGGGCGGCAAGATATTTGTCTCCACCATGTTTATGTACGACGCGATTGTGGTTAAGGTAAAAGACACGGGAATAGGCATACCCGAGGATGACCTTGCGCACATCTTTGAGCGGTTCTACCGTGTGGACAAGGCGCGCTCGCGCCAGATGGGCGGCACAGGTCTCGGGCTCGCCATAGCCAAGGAGATTGTGGAGGCACACTCGGGCACGATAACTATAAAGAGTGTGCCAGATTTCGGCACGGATGTGATAATCACGCTGCCAATCAGGCAGGAAAACTGATTTAATAATAAGCGGATTATATTTGTTAATACGATTATTTGTACACCGTCTCGGGTGAGTATATTGTATTTTGAAAACACACGCATACCATGCGGCTGCT
>CAJLYL010000068.1 GCA_905210855.1 uncultured Clostridia bacterium | reverse complement strand
AAAGGCATAAAAATAGACGCCGACGAAAATATCAAGCTTACGGGAAGCGACCTCGACCTGTCTGTCGAGAGCGTGTTCGACGCGGATATCAGAGAGAAAGGAAGCCTCATAATTGACGCAAGAATACTTTCGGAAATTGTGCGCAAACTTCCCGACGGCGATGTGGAGTTTGTCACGACAGACAACAATGAGATAAAAATATCCTGCGCCAACACAAAATTCAATATTCTTTATCTTTCGGCAGAGGGTTATCCGGAGATAAAGAGGGTAGAAAACGGCGAGACTATAAAGATATATTCCCGCGACCTAAAAGAGATAATAAAGAACACCATCTTTTCCATATCCACAAGCGAGAGCAGACCGATACTCACCGGCTCAAAGTTTGAAATTCAAAAGAGCAACATGAAGGTGATATCCATAGACGGCAGCCGCCTTGCGCTGCGCAATCAGATTATACCCGAAACCAATTTTGAGGATATATCGTTTGTCGTGCCGGGCAGGGTGCTCAACGAGCTTGTCAAGATTTTAAAGGATGACGAGACCATAGTAGAAATAAATATCAAAAACAACAGCGTCATGTTCAGCTTTGACACATTCACCGTAATTGCCCGTCTGCTTGAGGGAGAGTTTTTTGACTACACAAAAGCTATTCCCACAAACTGCGCCATAAGGGCGACCATAAATGTGAAAGATTTTGCGGACATGGTGGAGAGGGCGTCAATCATAATAAATTATGACGACCCGAAGATTCCTATTATTCTCAACATCAGCGACACTCAGATAAATGTGCAGTGCATATCGAAGCGCGGTAATTTTGACGAGAGTATAACCATAGATAAACAGGGCAATAATCTCAGAATAGGAATAGATTCACGTCTGCTGCTCGACGCGCTCAAGAGCATTGAGCACGAAAAAGCTGTGTTTGAGTTTAACACGGAGATAAGCCCGTGCGTGATAAAACCGGTGGAGGGTGATTCATTCCTATATATGGTTCTGCCGAGAAGACTGTAATTTATACATCCCCTCACCTTTATAAAAACCGAAAGGACAAAAAAATGGACGAACTGAAAATTAAAACCCCGTTTATCAAGCTTGACAGCCTGCTGAAATTTTCGGGCATTGCCGGCGACGGCACGGACGCAAAATTTCTGATATCAGAGGGCTGTGTAACCGTAAACGGCGAAAAGGAGCTTCACCGCGGCAGAAAAATTTATCCCGATTATGAGATAAAGGTCGAATATGAGGGTCAGATTGCGGAATTGAGAGTATGTTCATAAACAAAGTATATCTTGAAAATTTCAGAAACTATGCAAAACAGGAGATTAAATTTTCTCCCAAGGCAAATGTCATCTACGGACTCAACGGTCAGGGCAAGACCAACATCGTGGAGGCGCTGTATTTCTTTTGTCGCGGCAAATCGTACAGAACTCCGAGGGATGACGATGTGATAAAATTCGGCGAAAAATATTCCAGGTTTTCCATAGATTTTAACGATGACGTGCGCGACAGCACCGCCGAGATTTACATCGGCGACAAGAAAAACATAAAAATAAACTCTGTGCCGATAGAAAAACTCAGCGAGCTTGTTGGCATGATAAACACCGTCATCTTCACGCCCGATATGCTCGGCGTGGTGAAAGAGGGCCCCGGGGTGCGGCGTCAGTTTTCCGATGTGCTGCTCAGTCAGATAAAGCCTGTGTATTTCCGCACGCTGCTGATGTATTGCAAGGTGCTGTTTCAGCGCAATAACATACTCAAGAGCAAAAATAAAAATATGCTCGACACCCTGCCCGTATGGAATGAAAAGCTTGCCGAGTACGGCACGCTCATCTGTTCATACCGCGCACGGCTTACGGATTTGCTCACGGAGCACACCGCAAAATTTTATTGCGGCGGAGCCGGAGAGAACACGACATTTGATTACCGTCCGAGTGTAAAAGGAGATTTTGCCGACAGAGAAAATTTTATATATCAGCTTGAAGCAAACCTTGACCGCGAGCTTGAAAAGGGCATAACGCTCACAGGACCGCACAGGGACGACATAGAGATACTCTTCGGCGGCAAGGAACTGAAAAAATTCGGCTCGCAGGGGCAGATACGCACCTGCATACTCAAGATGAAGCTTGCCGAGTGTGAAATAATCCGCGAGGCGGTCGGCAGAGAGCCGATACTCCTGCTTGACGATATATTAAGTGAGCTGGACGCGGACAGGAGAGATTTTTTTCTCAACAACATAAAGGACAGGCAGATATTCATCACTTCCACGGAAAAGGAGATAATCCGCGACGGCGATACGCAGTATTTTCATGTGGATGGCGGAAAAGTGACAGGGTGATAATGAATAAGGCGGCGCAGCTGACTGAGGAAATGTAAAAAGTGAACTTTGCACCGGCTCGGTGATGTATATTTTATTTTGACGCGCACACAGACTTGTGCCGTCTGTGTATGTATTTTTTATTCTTAACTCCTCGGACAGCAGTGCGGTAGCGCTGAACTCGTCGTCTGAAAATAAAAAACACATACACAGCCTTTGACGGAAGATTTTCGCCGCGCTCAAAATAAAATACACACCCCCTCGCCTTTGCGCAATTTGTTCTTTGGCTCATGCATATGTTGTGTATCTGCTCGGCACGCAGCCGCTATGGCACTCGCCGACACACAACATATGCCCCCGCCTTAGTGCGAATCTGTGTTTGGCGGTGGATGGATTCAAGCGCTGACTGAGGGGTTGTAAAGCTAACCTTATTCAATGTCCCAATACATAAATTTTGTAAAGCATACTTGACATTTCGTAAATCTTATGCTAATATATGTAAAGTTAACTTTACAATATATGCGGAAGGTGTTGAAAGTGAAAAACAAAATCGAACAGATTCGCAAAGAAAGAGGAATACGTCAGGACGAGCTCGCAAGGATACTCGATGTATAGCGCCAGACGATAAGCTCGCTTGAAACGGGGCGCTACAACCCGTCAATAATCCTGGCGCACAGGATTGCAGAGCATTTTGGAATGAGCATTGAACAGGTGTTTATTTTTGATGAGTAGGAGGCGTTGTTTGTTATGAAAAACGGAAAGAAATTTTATATGGGTATATTTTGGCTTGCTGCCGGTATAGCCGTGCTGATACTTAAATTTTCGGGGGTAATGTGTTATGAGGCATTAATCGGCTTGGGTATCGGATGGATTGTCTGCGGAGCGCTCCAGGCTGCAAAGGGGATGAGATATGTCAAGGACGGCGATTACCGCAAAAAATATGACACCGAGGCGAAGGATGAGAGAAACAGATATATTTCGCTTAAAGCCTGGGCGTGGGCAGGATATATATTTGTAATTATTTCGGCATTGGCTGCCGTAATCGGGATTTTTGCCGGAGATAACGGCGTTGCGGCATCGTCGTCCTCGGCCATAGGCGTTATGGTTCTCTTGTATTTGATATCGTACCTTGTGCTGAGAAAAAAGTATTGAGAATCAATGCCCGTTATCATTAATAATATGTGATTATGTAACCCTATATTCGCAAAAAAATCGTCGGCATTTTTCAACAATAAACTTTGTGTGGACAACTCAATGTGGATTAATGCCGTGGACAAGAACCCCAAAAACACGGCGTTTCATCCACATATCCACAAAACTATCCACATTTTTTGTGGGCAAAAGGGTGTAAAACGACGAGTTATCCACACGGAATTGTTAATGGAATCGGTCGAAAACGGTTGACATAACATCGCAAAAAGAGGATTTTTGCAACCTGATTTTTGCCGCAACAAACAGCAACAAACTAATACAAATTTATCGGACAAAATTTGTTGAAAAAGACAAAAACCGCGCAAACACTGGGCTTGCGCGGTTTTCTTGCGGCATGAAATTTTTGCCTTGCGGGCGTAAACGCCGCTATACGGCGATTTGCGGACTACCGAAAAAATTTTTAATTTTTTTTAAAAAAGACTTGACAAAGATATTAAAGAGTAATATAATACAGTTAAGGTCAAAGAAAGTCAAAGTCAAAAAATCAGACTTTATGTCAGACCGAAGGAGATGAGACCAATGAAGATAAGCGACAGTATAGAAAATTTTATTCGCGATATGTTTGCGGATGACAACTCGGTTGAGCTGAAACGAAACGAACTTGCACAGATTTTCAACTGTGTGCCGTCGCAGATTAACTACGTAATATCCACCCGTTTTACCACGGAGAGAGGATATGTGGTGGAGAGCCGCAGAGGCGGCGGCGGTCACATCAGAATCACGCGGCTGAACCTCGGGCGGAACGAACAGATAATGCATATAATAAAGAACATCGGCGACACGGTGGACGTGATGACGGTGGAGGGCATTGTCAATTCGCTCTATATAAACGGCGTGGTGTCAAGCGATGACGCAAAGCTCATCCTGGCGGCGTGCTCAAACAATTCGCTGTCGGTTGTGCCCGACGGACAGCTGAAGAACAAGATAAGGGCAAGTATTTTCAAGAATTTGTTACTTTTGTTTGTGTAATAAAAGTTTGTTCACAACCCCTGCTCCCCCTTGCACAGGGGAGCCTTTACACGAGTTGTAATTTACTCGGAGGCGAGGGGTATATGTTGTGTGTCAGCGAGATCCATAGCTATATCAGGGTTCCCAAAAAGTTGGTAGCGTAGCGTGCCTTTTTGGGAAAAAGGAGAAACGGCAAAGCGAGTAAGCAGTAAATCTTCCGATTTGCAGCGCACGATGCGCGGCTTGTTTCGACTCAGGCGCGTGTCGAGCAGATATACAACATTATAGCCCGAGCCGGGGCACATGGGGGTTGCAACAATCATAATAACAGGAGGTTGATATTTATGTTGTGTTCACATTGCGGAAAAAGAGAAGCTAATTTTCATTACAGACAGGTTAATAACGGTCACGCCACAGAGGCACACCTCTGTACTGAGTGCGCAAAGGAGCTGGGCTACATGAACAAAGCCGAGCAGAGCTTCGGCTCGTTTGGCTCATTCGGCGCTTTCCCGGGCTTCGGCATGGATTTTGCCGATATGTTTAAAGAACTGCTCGGTTTTCCGTCGGCAATCGGCGGTGCGGCAAGAAAAATCACCTGCGGCAGCTGCGGCACGGCTTACGATGATTTTGTAAACAGCGGCTTGCTCGGCTGTGAGGATTGCTACGACGAGTTTTCGCAGGATATAGAAAACATCCTGACAAAAATCCAGCCGTCCACTGTGTACAAAGGCAAGGGCAAGGCAAAAACCGACGGTAAAAAGCAGAGCGCAGACAAGGCGCCGAGCGAGCTCGACGCCCTCAGGGCAGACCTTAAAAAGGCGGTTGACGAGGAGCGCTACGAGGACGCCGCAAGCATAAGAGACAAAATCAAGACAATAGAGGAAAAAGACGGAGGACGAAGCGATGGCTAAATGGTACAGCGACACGGGGATGCAGAGCGACATAGTGCTCAGCACCGGAGTGAGATATGCAAGAAACATCCACGGGATACCGTTCCCGAATGCAATGAAGGACGGCGACGCGGAGAAAACCGTTGCCGCCGTGCGCGGCGCGCTTGACGGCATGAACTACGGATTCAACGAGACTGACATAAAATCACTTTCATTCCGCGACAGACAGGTGCTCGTCGAGGAGCGTACAATCACTCCCGATTTTGCCAAGGTCAAAAGACCGGCGGCGGTGTTCGTCAGCGATGACGGCAAAGTCAGCATAATGGTGAATGAGGAGGATCACATTCGTATGCAGGCTGTGTTCGCCGGCATGGAGCGCGAGAGGGCGTATGACATCATAAGCAAGATTGACGCTTACCTTGCGGAAAAGCTCGATTACGCCGTGCACAAGAAATACGGCTATCTCACCGCAAGCCCGTCCAATGTAGGCACGGGCATGAGGGTCACCTATGTCATGCATCTGCCGGCGGTCGTTGCGTCCGGCGCGGCACAGAGCCTCTTTGAGGCGGCTGCAAAGCTCGGCGTGGCGGTTCGCCCGCTGTACGGCGAGAGTGCCAAGTCGGGCGGAAATCTCTTTAAGGTTTCCAACCAGGTGACGCTCGGCATGACCGAGGCGGATATCATGTCAAACCTTGACAAGGTTGCCTCGGGTATCATAGCCAAAGAAAAAGAACTGCGCACAAAGCTGCTCAAAGAGCGCGGCATAGCGCTCTACGACACGATAATGCGCTCGCGCGGCATACTCGGCACGGCTCGGGTAATGAGCTTTGACGAGATGATGTCGCTGCTGTCCAATGTCCGCCTCGGCGTTTTTGCCGGTGTGATTAAGGATATGGATTCAAAATTGATTAATACTATAATGATAGAGACTTCTCCGGCTCACCTTTCGGGCGACAAAGCCAAAGATTCGGCGGAGCGCGATATAGAAAGGGCGAGAGTGATAAGGGAGAAGCTGAAGGAGGAATAATTATGACAAGCAGATTTGATAATCATTCCCAGGCAGCTATAAGATATGCCGAAGAAACCGCAAGAGAGATGGGTTACAGCTATTTCGGCACGGAGCACATCCTTGCCGGAATACTGCGCGAGGGAGAATCGCGCGCGGCTGCCGCTCTGGAGAGCCAGGGCATAACCTATGACGCGGTTGTGGAGAAAATATCGGAGTATGCAGAGCCGGACGGCGAGCCGTACACCGAGGGCACTCTGCCGATGACGCAGAGATGCCGCACTATACTTGAACTGGGCTACACCGAGGCGCGCAGAAACGGCTCTGAGCTGATTGCGCCGGAGCACCTGTTTGTGGCAATTCTGCGAGAGGGCAGGAGCGTTGCGGTAAGGATACTGAGCGCGCTTGATTTTGATTGGAACGCCTTTGCGGCACAGGTCAACTCATCGTCGTCCGCCCGCGGCGACAGAGGTAGCGAGGACGGCGGCACAGGCAAAGATCTGTCGCAGTTCGGCACGGATCTCACCGCGCTTGCACGCGAGGGCAAGTTTGACCCGATTGTCGGCAGAGACAAGGAAATAGAGCGGGTGATACAGATTTTGTCGCGTCGCACCAAGAACAACCCTTGCCTGATAGGTGAGCCCGGCGTCGGCAAAACCGCAGTGGCAGAGGGATTGGCGCAGAAGATTGCCGCAGGCGAGATCCCCGAGATACTCAAGAACAAGAGAGTTTTCTCGCTCGACTTATCGTCAATGATAGCCGGCACGAAGTACAGGGGCGAATTTGAGGAGAGACTCAAAAAAGCGCTTGACGAAGTGAAAAAAGACGGCAACACCATATTGTTTATAGACGAGGTGCACACCCTTGTGGGCGCAGGCAGCGCCGAGGGCGCTATGGACGCGGCAAACATCCTCAAACCGCTGCTGGCAAGAGGTGAATTGCAGCTTATCGGTGCGACAACGCTTGACGAATACCGCAAGCACATCGAAAAAGACGCCGCACTTGAGCGCAGATTTCAGCCGATAACCGTGGGTGAACCGTCCGTGGACGAGACGGTGGAGATACTGCGCGGCATCCGCTCAAAGTATGAGGAGCACCACAAAGTTACCATAACCGACGAGGCGCTGGAGGAGGCGGCAAAGCTTTCCGCAAGGTATATTACGGACAGATTCCTGCCCGACAAGGCGATAGACCTCATAGACGAGGCGTCGTCCAAGATTCGCCTCAAGGCGTTTACCGCGCCGCCGGAGATAAAGAGCATGGAGGACGAACTGAAGAAGATTTCGTCGGACAAGCACGCCGCCATAGAGAAACAGGATTTTGAAAAAGCGGCAAAACTTCGTGATGACGAGAGCAGGCTCACCAAGTCGCTTGCCGAGAAAAAAGCGGCATGGAAAACCACCAACACTCCCGAGGAACTCATTGTCGGCGAGGATGAGATTTGCGATGTAATCGCAGACTGGACGGGCATACCCGTGCGCAAGCTTGCCGAGGAAGAGCAGGAGAGACTCAAGAACATGGAGAAGATTCTGCACGAGAGGGTTGTCGGTCAGGACGAGGCTGTCACGGCGGTTGCAAAGGCAATCAGGCGCGGCAGAGTGGGACTTAAAGACCCAAAGAGACCTACGGGTTCGTTCATCTTTCTGGGCCCCACGGGCGTGGGAAAAACAGAGCTGTGCAAGGCGCTTGCCGAGGCAGTGTTTGGTGACGAAAACGCCGTTATCCGCATAGATATGAGCGAATATATGGAGAAGCACACGGTATCCAGACTTGTCGGTTCACCCCCGGGATATGTCGGTTATGACGAGGGCGGTCAGCTCACCGAGAAGGTGCGCCGCAAACCGTATTCGGTAGTGCTCTTTGATGAGATAGAGAAGGCGCACCCCGATGTGTTCAACATTCTGCTGCAGATACTCGAGGACGGCATTCTGACCGATTCTCAGGGCAGAAGAGTGGATTTTAAGAACACCGTCATCATCATGACGAGCAACGTGGGCGCAAGGCTCATCACCCAAAAGGCAAAATCGCTCGGCTTCGGCAATGAGGACAAGGAAAGCGCGGCAGAGGCGGATTACAACAAGATTAAGGAGTCCGTCATAGGCGAGCTGAAAAATGTGTTCCGTCCGGAGCTCATCAACAGGATAGACGAGATAATCGTGTTCCGTAAGCTTAATTCGGACGAGATTATGCAGATTGCGGACATCATGCTCAAGAGCCTTAAAAAGCGTATGACAGACCTCGGCTACGACACGGAATTTACCCGTGCGGCTGTGGAGCACCTGGCTAAGGCGGGCTTTGACGACAATTACGGCGCAAGACCGCTCAGGAGGGTTATCCAATCCGAGGTGGAGGATATGCTTGCGGACGAGATGCTCGGCGGAGGCTTGCCCAAGGGCAAAATCGAGATAGATTTTGACACGGAGGCAAACAAGCTTGTCGCCAAGGCACAGGACGCGGAATAAATATAAAAAACGGCGGTTCCGAATTTTTTTCGGAACCGCTCTTTTTGCTGTATAGGAAATTGCGTTTTTTGAAAAAGTATGATATAATAGAAA
>CAJLYL010000067.1 GCA_905210855.1 uncultured Clostridia bacterium | reverse complement strand
CATCTGCCTTACAAGCAGAGGGTCATAGGTTCGAGCCCTATAGCTCCCACCAAAAACTTTTTTAAAAATTGAATATGCTGGTGTAGCTCAATTGGCAGAGCAGCTGATTTGTAATCAGCAGGTTGTAGGTTCAAGTCCCATCACCAGCTCCAGGGGGGGTTCCCGAGTGGCCAAAGGGGGCAGACTGTAAATCTGTTAGCTATGCTTTCGATGGTTCGAATCCATCTCCCCCCACCAGAAAAAGCACTTGCATTATGCAAGTGCTTTTTCAATGAAATTTGCCGCTGCGCGTCAAGTGAAACGGCTGCGCCGTGCAGCGGCAAATGCAAAATATGCCGAGCAGTTAAAAGAAGTGTCCGAACAAGTGACATTTAACTTGAAAAAAGGCACGGAAACCGTGGAAAATCGCGGTTTCCGTGCCTTTTATATTTATATTCAATAACAACACACAATGAATCCTATTTGCAATTCGAAATGAATTTCGTAAAATCAACCAAGCTTTGCAGTTTGCTCGGCGGCAGCTTTTTTATCATCATAAACAGTGCGGCGTATTTTTCGTCGCCGCTTTCGGCACCTATCAGCTCACCGACAGACACACGAAGTATGTCCGCTATCTTTATAAGTATGTCATAACTCGGTTCGCGCAGAGTATTCTCGTAATTTCTGTATGTCGTAACCGGTATGCCGACAAGGTCGGCAAATTCCTTTTGAGAATATCCGCTCATTTCGCGCAAGTTTCTAAGATTTGAATGAAACATGATTATCACCTGTTTTTTGTGCAGAATATATCACATATAGTATACAACAAAATGAATTGTATTTTATGCAAAAATAACAAAATGAATTCTTTTTGAAACAAAATAATTCAAAATGAGTTGACATTTCCACAAATTATGCTATAATTGAATCATTCCAAAAAATTATAAAAATGGGGGCTTTGATAATGAAATCAGCGAAAAGAATTTCTGCATTTGTCATGGCTGTGGCTACATTGACAACTGCGGCGTCGGCAGAATGGCAATTTGCCGGCTATGACACGACCAATCCGACTGCTTACGGTAAGATTTACAACGAGATAATCGCCGGTAAGTACACCAGCAAGCAAAAGGTGGACACGGTAAAAGAGGAAGATGTGTCATGGAAGTTTGAAGGATATGAGCTTTCTTATCCGCACATCGGTTATGAGAGACTTTATCTTGAGGGCAATGCCCATATTTGACAGACACGGTCATGTCATAGTGCTGACATATCACAAAATAAGCGAAAATCCGTCGGAATGGAGTGATTATTGCATTTCTCCGAAGATGTTTGATGACGACATAAAATTTCTCTCGGTGCAGGGTTATTCCTTTGTCACGGCAACGGAACTTGCGACAGCCGACAAAACCAAAAAGACGGCTGTGATTACATTTGACGACGGTTACGAAAGCAATTTGAAATATGCTGCGCCGATACTGAAAAAATACGGGGCAAAGGCGACTTTTTTCGTCATAGGCAGTGCCGTGGGAACGCGCGAATACATGAGTGAGGCGCAGCTTGCGGAGCTTGCGAAAATGCCGTGCGCCGAGATAGGCAATCATTCGTATAAGACGCACTTTAAGAACTACGGCACACTCACCGTCATGTATAAGGACAAAAAATATGAGAATGAGATAATTGCCGATTTTGCGGCAAACGATGCTTTGATTAAAAAAGTTACCGGCAAGACCCCGACTGCTCTTACATATCCCAATGGGATTTTTTCGGAATCGGTTGATAAAAAACTGCATGAGGGCGGAAAAACCGTCACTTTTTCAACGGCGGAGATTTCATTTGCAGGGATAAAGAGCGGTGTGCCGATTGGCAGACGGAACCGCAGCTGGCGCAGAAATATTGCGGATATTGTAAAGCGGAGGTGAACGAGACCCAAATACGCCTTGCCCGACCATGATTTTTATGATTTAATTCCGCACTGAGATCCCGATTGATTGTTACGTAAAAACAATCAATCGGGATTTTTTTAATTTCACATACATTTTACAATTCTCCTCTTTTGCATTTTACAATAGAGCAATATAATCATCTTGTAAGATGAAAAAAGGAAAAAACAAAAAAGAAATTTGTGAAAAGAGGAGATTTAATCATGAAAAACATTAAAAAACCGGTTGCACTGGCAACGGGAATTATCCTTGCGGCATCTGTATTTGCAGCCTGCGGCAGCAACAACGCGGGCGGCGACACGGCGGCAACGGACAGCAAAACGTCATCGGTAACCGGCACCGTGGCAACGGACGGTTCAACATCTATGGAAAAAGTAATCGGCGCGCTGGGCGAATCCTTCATGGAGCTTAACAAAGGCGCAACGTTTACCTACAACCCCACAGGCTCCGGCTCGGGAATCACGGCGGTGTCCGAGGGCAGATGTGACATCGGTCTTTCCAGCAGAGCGCTCAAGGATGACGAAAAGGCAAGCGGACTCAAGGAAACCACCCTTGCACTGGACGGCATTGCAATCATAGTTAATCCGAGCAACGGCGTTGAGGATCTCACCACGGAGCAGATTGCAAAAATCTACACCGGCGAGATAACCAACTGGAGCGAAGTTGGCGGAGCAAACGGCGAGATTGTGCTGATAGGCAGGGAAGCCGGCAGCGGCACGAGAGACGGTTTTGAGTCCATCACAGACACCAAGGACAAATGCAAATACCGTCAGGAACTCACCTCGACAGGTGATGTAATCACCACCGTATCGCAGAACCCCAACGCTATCGGCTATGCATCACTCGCGGCGGTAAAGGACAGCGTAAAGGCGCTCAAGGTAAACGGCGTGGCACCCACCGAGGACACGGTAAAGGATTCGACATATGCAGTGCAGAGACCATTTGTACTGGTAACAAAAGAGGGCACCAAGCTCTCCGACACGGCTCAGGCATTCTTTGATTATGCAACATCGGCAGACGCAGCGTCAATCATTGCAAAGGCAGGCGCGGTTGCCGTAAACTGAGACAAAAATCGAGGTAATCGGATATGAACAGGAAAAAATTATTTGAAGATATAATTCATGCAATTTTTCTCATACTTGGTCTGATAACCGTCGGCAGCGTGCTTTTGATAACGGTGTATCTGGTTATCTCGGGCATTCCGGCAATACGGGAGATAGGTCTTGTCAAATTCCTGTTTGGCAAGACCTGGGCATCTACGGCGGCAGAACCGCAGTTCGGCATACTGCCGTTCATTCTCACCAGTGTGTGCGGCACGGCAGGGGCAATTCTGATAGGCGTGCCCGTGGGATTCTTCACGGCGGTTTATCTGGCAAAGGCGGCGCCGAAGAAGGTGAAAGCCGTTGTGGAGGAAGCTGTCGGTCTGCTTGCCGGCATACCGTCCGTTGTATACGGTCTTGTAGGTATGCTGGTACTTGTGCCGGGCATAAGCCGCATATTCGGCATCCCCGACGGCTCGGGTCTGCTCGCCGCGATAATTGTGTTGGCAATAATGATTTTGCCGTCAATCATCAAAGTGTCGCTCACAGCGCTTGAGGCAGTGCCCAAGGAATATGAGGACGCGTCGCTTGCGCTCGGCGCAACGCCTGTGGAGACATATTTCAAGGTGTCCGTGCCGGCGGCAAAGAGCGGCATTGCGGCGGCAGTCGTGCTCGGCGTGGGCAGGGCGATAGGCGAGGCAATGGCGGTCATGATGGTATCGGGCAATGTGCCCAATATGCCGTCGCTGTTTCAGAGTGTGCGTTTTCTCACAACCGCGGTTGCGAGCGAGATGTCGTATTCATCGGGTTTGCAGAGAGAGGCGCTGTTTTCCATAGCACTTGTTTTGTTTTTATTTATAATGCTGATAAACGCGACTTTGAATTTCTTTCTCAAAAGGGATAAGAGCCGATGAGTTGTAGCTTGCATGCAAGCGTGAGTGATTTATAATTCCGTCATTAAAGGCAGCGCAGCGGCTCGTGACATATGTTATGTATCTGCTCGACACGCACTCTGACGGTGCTATGGATCTCGCTGATACACAACATATGTCCCTCGCCTTTGTGCAGAGTTTGCATTTGTGATGAGGGGGCGATGCCCACATCGCCCCGAATAAAGAGAGCAGACTTAACGGGCGATGAATGAATCCCCCTCCCTTTAGGCAATGGAGGCTCTCGCACAACGCGGAATTTTCCACAAAGGCGAGGGGGTGTGTATTTTATTTTGAGTGAGCGAGTTCAGCGCTACTGCACTGCTGTTTGAGCGAGCCAAAATAAAATATATACCACCGAGTCGTCACACCAAGTTTTATAAAAGCGATGGATGCATTATCGCCCCGAACTAAACTCTGTCCCTTTACAAACCGCCGAACAGGTGTTATTATATAAGGAGAAAAAACCATGCATAAATCAAGAAAAATATATATTGCTGCAATGAAACTTCTCATGTGGCTATGCTCGGCGCTCACCTGTGCGCTCGTGCTGTTTCTCATTGCATATGTGCTTATTAAAGGGCTGCCGAATGTCACATGGACGCTGCTCTCCACCGCACCGAGCTATCTGTCGGAGTCTATCGGAATACTGCCCGATATACTAAACACGCTGTATATAGTGGCGGCAACCCTTGTCATAGTGCTGCCGCTCGGCGTGGGCGCGGCGGTGTATCTGACGGAATATGCGCGCAACAAAAAAATCGTCGCCGTGATAGAATACGCGGCGGAGACTCTATCGGGCATACCGTCCATAATCTACGGTCTTGTGGGTATGCTGTTCTTCTGTCAGTTCCTCGGCTTGCAGACTTCGCTGCGCGCCGGCGCGTATACGCTGGTTATAATGAACCTGCCGACTATAATGCGCACTACCCAGGAGAGTCTGAAAACTGTGCCGCAGAGCTACCGCGAAGGCGCTTTCGGGCTCGGCGCCGGCAAGTGGCGCACCATACGCACCGTGGTTTTACCGAGCTGTGTTGACGGCATAATCACCGGCTGCATCCTCTCCGTGGGCAGAATAATCGGCGAATCCGCCGCACTTCTCTTCACGGCAGGCTTTGCACACTCGCTCAACAACATTATCGACGGTCTCGGCAGCGCCGGAGCAACGCTTACCGTGGCGCTGTATGTATATGCCAAGGAGCAGGGCGAATTTGCCGTGGCGTTTGCCATAGCGGCGATACTCATGATACTCACGCTGATTATCAACCTCATTGCCGTGTTTGTCGGCAAATACTTCGAAAAGAGGAGAAGCATATGAGCAATATAATGACAGTCAAGGATTTGTGCTTGTGGTACGGGCAGTCGCAGGCGCTCAAAGATATAAACATAGATATTCCCGAAAACACGATCAATGCCCTCATAGGGCCGTCCGGCTGCGGAAAATCCACATTTCTCAAGACCCTCAACCGCATGAATGACCTCATCCCGGGGGTAAAAATCACCGGCGAAGTGAAGTACGGCGGCAAGGACATTTTTGCGCCGTCAACCGATGTGTGCCAACTGAGGAAAGAAATCGGAATGGTGTTTCAAAAGCCGAATCCGTTTCCTATGAGCATATATGACAACATAGCCTACGGCCCGCGCACCCACGGCATCAGAAACAAGGTAAAGCTTGACGAGATAGTGGAAACTTCACTGCGCGGCGCGGCAATATGGGACGAGGTGAAGGACAGGCTGAAAAAATCCGCCCTGGGTCTCTCCGGCGGTCAGCAGCAGAGGCTGTGCATAGCGCGCGCACTGGCGGGTGAGCCCAAGGTGCTGCTTATGGACGAGCCGACGAGCGCCCTTGACCCGATATCCACATCAAAGATAGAGGAGCTTGCGGCAAGCCTGAAAAAGAAATATACAATAGTCATCGTCACTCACAATATGCAGCAGGCGGTGAGAATATCGGACAACACGGCGTTTTTCCTGCTGGGCGAGCTGATAGAGTGCGGCAACACGGAAAGGCTGTTTTCAAAGCCTGTTGACAAGCGGACAGAGGACTATATCACAGGGAGGTTCGGTTAATTATGAGGTCAAAATTCGACGAGCAGCTTGAACAGCTCAACAAAGAGATGATAGAGATGGGCGCGCTGTGTGAGGAGATAATTGCGGTGTCCGCAACGGCACTCTCTGACGGAGACACCGCCGCCAAGGAAAAGGCGTATGCCATAGACGGCGAGATAGACAACATGGAGCACGTCATAGAGGGCAGATGCCTCAAACTTCTGCTCCAGCAGCAGCCCGTGGCGCGCGATTTGCGCCAGATATCCGCCGCGCTCAAGATGATAACCGACATGGAGCGCATAGGCGACCAGGCGTATGACATAGCGGAGATAATCTCGTTTATGGACGGGCGCGCGGCATTAGGTCCGAGCGAGCTTGTGCGCGAGATGGGCAGAACCGTCATCACCATGGTGACGGACAGCATAGACGCCTATGTGCGCCGCGACGAGGAATTTGCCAACGCCGTCATCAAGAGTGACGACAAGGTTGACGACTATTTCCTCAAGGTGAAAAAATCGCTTATAGATATGATAGCAAGCAATCCGTCGGACGGCGAATATGCGCTCGACCTGCTGATGATAGCAAAGTATTTTGAACGCATAGGCGACCATGCGGTGAACATTGCCGAGTGGGTGGTGTTCTCCATAACAGGATTCCACAAGGGAGTTGAAGAAATATGATTTGGTGTGTTGAGGATGATGCAAGTATTCGGGATATAGAGATATACACACTGCAATCGACAGGCTTTAAGGCAAGGGGCTTCGGCGGCGGAAGCGAGTTTTTCGGCGCGCTCGGAAATGAAACTGAGGAAAAACCCGAGCTGATATTGCTTGACATAATGCTGCCCGATATGGACGGGGTGGAGATTCTGCGCCGTCTCAAGGCATCGCCCGACACACGGAGCATACCCGTCATCATGGCGACCGCAAAGGGCGCGGAGTACGACAAGGTGCACAGCCTCGACCTCGGCGCGGACGATTATCTCGTAAAGCCATTCGGGATGATGGAGATGGTGTCGCGCATCAAGGCGGTGCTGCGCCGCTGCACTCCGCACAGCGAGACAGTCCTGCGCAACGGCGGTATAGAGCTGTGTCCGGAGCGCCGCACGGTGACGGCGGACGGTGAGAGAATCGTGCTCACCTACAAGGAATTTGAACTTCTCAAATTATTTTTATCCAACATAGGCATGGCTTTCAGCCGCGACAGACTCCTCGACATAGTGTGGGACACAGAGTACGGCGGCGAGACGAGAACCGTTGACGCCCACATCAAATCACTGCGCAAAAAGCTCGGAGCAAACGGCGCGCTGATAGAGACCGTGCGCGGAGTCGGATACAGAATGGAGGCGCACCGATGACCCAAAAAATCTTTAACGCTTGCTTTGCCGTGGCTCTCACGGTTTTGGCGGCGGCACTCATAATTGTTTTCGGCATATTGTATGACTATTTTTCTGCAATTCAAGACAAGCAGCTCGACGGCGAACTTGCCTTTGCGGCACAGGGAGTGGAGCTTTGCGGCGAGAGCTATCTGGAGTCTCTCGGCGGCACGGATTGCCGTCTGACCCTGATAGACAGCCGCGGCGGAGTAATCTGCGACACCGCGGCGGACGCGAGCGCTATGGAGAACCATTCCGACAGGAAAGAATTCCGCGACGCAATGTCAATCGGCATAGGCAGAGACACGCGCTATTCGTCAACCCTTATGGAGAAAACCACATATCTTGCAAAAAGGCTCAGCGACGGAACGGTGCTGCGCGCGTCCGTGACGGAATATTCGTTTTTGCCGATTCTCTTCGGCATGGTGCAGCCGATGATAGCGGTTATTCTGCTTGCGATTATTTTGGCGTTTCTGCTTGCGCGGCGCATGGCGCGCAAGATTGCGGAACCGCTGAACAACATAAATCTTGACGACCCGTCGTCCAACGACACCTATGACGAGATAGCGCCGCTGCTGAGCCACATTGAGCGGCAGAACAGGCAGATAGGCGCTCAGCTTGAAAAACTGCGCGGCGACAAAGAGGAACTCGCGGCAATCACGGACAACCTAAGCGAGGGGCTTATACTGCTGGATTCCAAAAACACAGTGCTCAGCATAAATCCGGCGGCAAAGCGCATATTCGGCGTGAGCGGCAGCGAGTGCAAGGGCAGGAGTTTTCTTGTGATAGACCGCAGCGTGGATATGGCAAAGCTGATAGATGAATGTGTGAAGAACGACAAGAGCGAGCTTTGCACGGAGCGCGACGGCAGGGTATACAGTCTGAGTGCCGGCAGGGTGGGCAGCGGCTCGTTGGCAAAGGTAGTTGTGCTTGTGTTCGACATATCCGAGATGGTGTTTGCCGAGCGGAATCGCCGCGAATTCACGGCGAATGTGTCGCACGAGCTGAAAACTCCGCTGCAATCGATAATGGGCAGTGCGGAGCTTATGGAAAACGGACTTGTCAAGCCGGAGGATATGCCGGCGTTTATCAGCAGGATACGCACGGAATCGCAGCGGCTGCTCGATTTGATAGAAGACATTTTGCGCCTGTCTCACCTGGACGAGACGGAGGAGATACCTCCGGAGACGGTGGATTTATATGCGGTAGCCGCCGAGGCGGCGGCAGAGCTTAAGGAAAATGCCGACAAGAGGGGCATAACAGTCTCGCTGAGCGGCGGCACGGCGGAGATTCATGCCGTGAACAGGCTTGTGTATGAGATAATATACAACCTCATCGACAACGCGGTGAAGTACAACAACGACGGCGGCAGAATCGACATAACCGCGGAGAAGCGCGGCGACAAAGCCGTATTTGAGATTGCTGACACGGGTATCGGCATACCGGCGGAGGCGCAGCCGCACATTTTCGAGAGATTTTACCGTGTGGACAAGAGCCGTTCAAAGGCTATCGGCGGCACGGGGCTGGGCCTGGCAATAGTCAAGCACGCAGCAAATTATCTCGGCGCGGCGATTCGCCTGGACAGCGAGCCGAACAAGGGCACAAAAATTACTGTTGAGTTTAGGGTTTGATGTTTATCAATGTTGATTTGCGTGTCGGTTCGGGGCATATGCACCCCCTCGCCTTACGGCAGAATGTGTGCCCGTGCATGAGGCTCCCCTGTGCAAGGGCGATGCTTGCCGGTGGCAAGCTGCCTCCCTTGCCTAAAGGGAGGGGGACCGCCACCGGCGGTGG
>CAJLYL010000066.1 GCA_905210855.1 uncultured Clostridia bacterium | reverse complement strand
CGGCTCCATGAGATCGTGGGCCACAAGATCCGCCAGAATGATCTTCGCCCCAAAATCCTCTTTCAATACCGCCAGCACACTGCTCTTTCCAGCGCCGACACCGCCTGTAATTCCAATAAATTTCATCCTATTTTGCCTCGTACCAGGTTGCGCCGCTGTGGGTCTCCGCAACAAGCGGCACACTGAGCTTTGCGGCATTCTCCATGCATTCCTCAAGCAGTTTTTTCACCTTTTCTTCGTCCGCCTTGGTCGATTCTATGATGAGTTCGTCATGCACCTGGAGTATCAGGCGCGCGTCGAGTTTTTGCTTTTTCAGCTCTCGGTATACGCTCACCATGGCAATTTTGATGATGTCCGCCGCCGTGCCCTGGATGGGCGTGTTCATGGCTACCCTCTCACCGAAAGCCTTTACCATGTGATTGGCCGAGGCAAGCTCGGGGATATACCTCCGCCTGCCGAAAAGAGTTGTCACATAGCCGTTTTCCTTTGCCTCGCTCACCGTGTTGTCCAGATATTCGCGTACCTTTTTGTGCTTGTCAAAATAATTGTCAATGTATTCCTTTGCCTCACGCTTGGTGATGTGCAAATCCTGCGCGAGCGAAAAATCGCCCATGCCGTAGATTATGCCGAAGTTGACCGCCTTGGCGCGTGTGCGCAGCAGCGGCGTAACCTCGTCCGCGCTTACGCCGAACACATTCATCGCCGTGGCGGTGTGTATGTCCGCATTGGAGCGGAATGCCGCACACATATTGCCGTCGCCCGACATATGCGCCATTATGCGCAGCTCTATCTGCGAATAGTCGGCGTCCACGAGCACGTGATTTTCGTCCTCGGCGACAAACATCTTCCTTATCTCGCGCCCCAGTTCCGTGCGCACGGGTATGTTTTGCAGATTCGGCTCGGTCGAGCTTATCCTGCCCGTCACCGTCACCGTCTGATTGAATTTTGAGTGTATTCTGCCCGTTTTGTCATCTATCACGGCGAGCAGCCCGTCCGCATAGGTCGATTTCAGCTTTGTGAGCTGTCTGTACTCTGTTATGCAGTCGATTATCGGGTGAGCGCCGCGCAGCTTTTCAAGCACCTCCGAATTTGTGGAATAGCCTGTTTTTGTCTTTTTTATCACCTTTAAGCCGAGTTTTTCAAAGAGTATCACGCCGAGCTGCTTTGTGGAATTTATGTTGAATACCTCGCCCGCGAGCGAATAAATCCGCTCCTCAAGCACGGCGATTTTCTCCGTGAGCATGGCGTTGAATTCGGACAGTTTTTCGCGGTCGGCGCGCACGCCGACAATCTCCATGTCCGCAAGCACGGCTGTGAGCGGCAGCTCTATGTCATTAAGCAGCGCCGTCTGACCGGTCTGCTCTATCTTCTCCGTCTCATATTCCTTTATGATGCGCAGGGCGCAAACCTCTCTGCGCACAAACTCGCAAAATGCGGCAAAATCCACCGCGTCATACGATTTGCGCGATTTTCCCGTGCCGAGCAGCTCGTCCTCACTGCCTATCTCCTGACCGAAAAATTCCAGGAAAACTCCGTCCGCGGTGTAGCTTGTGCGCGCAGGATTGATGATGTATGCCGCCACACCTATGTCAAAGTACGGCTCGGCATATTCCGCACCGTATGCCGCCAAGGTGACTATGTCCTCCTTAACCCCGTCCGTCACTTTGGTAACGGACGGGCTCTCAAACAGCGGCTTTATCGCCGCCGCAATCGCCGCGTCCGTGTTCAAAAGGTCTGCCGTGATTATCTTTACCGCGCCGCCGTCCTCAAGCGCAAAAGCATATATCGCGCCGCCCTCGGCATAGATTCTGTAATAAACCTCTTTTTCGCTTGCGACCGCCTTTTGTATAATCCGCGCAAGCTCCTCCGTGTCGTCAATGCGCACGGCGGCGCAGTCGGGTATCAGCTGTTTGTCAGTCTTTACGCCGATGTTCAGCCGCTTGAGAAATGCGTTGAATTCCAGGTTTTTAAAAAGCATTGCCAGCGTGTCGCTGTCATATTCGCGCACGGCGGTGCTCTCTATGTCAAAATCGATGGGCACATGGCGGTCTATGGTGCACAGCTCTTTGCTCAGGTGCGCCATATCCTCGCCCTCGGCAAGTTTTTTGCGCGCGGCAGGTTTCACAGAGCCGCTGTCAAGATTTTTGTACAGATTCTCTATGCTGCCGAACTCCGCAATAAGCGCAAAGGCGCTCTTTTCGCCTATGCCGCTTACCCCCGGCACATTGTCCGAGCTGTCGCCCATAAGTCCCTTTACATCTATAAATTCCGTCGGGGTCACGCCGTATTTTTCCATGACCGCGGCGGCGTCAAATTCCGTCGTTTCCGTCTTGCCCATACGTGTGACGGTCAGCATGACTTTTGTGGTGTCCGACGCGAGCTGCAAATCATCCTTATCTCCGGTGATTATGCGGCATTCCACGCCGTTTTCATCGCAGATTCTGCTGACCGTGCCTATGACGTCGTCCGCCTCGTATCCCTCTTTTTCCAGTATGGTTATGTTCATGGCGTGCAAAATCTCTTTAAGCACGGGTATCTGCATGGCAAGCTCTGCCGGCATCTTTTTGCGCTGCGCCTTATACAGTGGGTATTTTTTGTGACGGAAGGTGGGTGCTTTCAAGTCGAATGTCACGGCAATGTAGTCGGGATTGAGGTTATCGATGTTTTTGAAAAGTATATTCAAAAATCCGTAAATCCCGTTTGTGAACATTCCGTTTTTATTCGCAAGCGCCTTTATGGCATAGAATGCGCGGTTTATTATGCTGTTGCCGTCTACTATCATTAATGTTTTCATGGGAATCATCCTTGTATTTATAATGTTATATTTGTCTAACACAGTGCCCTGTGTGGGGATATTTTATTCGTACACGCACATAAGATTGTGCCGTCTGTGTATGTATTTTTTATTCTTGACTCCTCGGACAGCTGTGCAGTAGCGCAGAACTCGTCGTCTAAGAATAAAAAATACATACACATCCTTTTATGAGATATTTTCGACGCATAAACCATATGACCGCATTTGGAACAGAGCGGTAGGGGTCGATGCCCAATCGACCCGTGCAGAAAATTCCCGTAGCCGAGCGTGGGTATATTTCATTTTGTGCGAGCGAGTTCTGCGCATAGGCGAGGGGCGTGTATTGTGTTTTTTCAAACCGATAGCAGCCGTAAGTATGCGTGTGTTTGAAAAAACATAATATACACCTCCGAGCCGCTCCGCAAAATATAATACATATGCTATCTCAATGCATACTCCACACCCAAAACTTAAACAAAACCGTCATGTTGTCTATGACACGGCTTTTCGGCTTTTGCGGCACACTCTCCGCCGCCACCGCCTCTGCACTGCGCCCTGCCTTTCCGCCGAGCGATACGCTCACACTCCCGAGCACATCGCCGTATTCCACCGGCGCGTCCGCCTCCGGGGCTATGTCGTATGCTATCTCCGGTTTGGCTGCGTCGCCTTTCAGGCGTGTTATGTATAAATCCTCGGCACACACGGCAGAGCATGAATCCGCCTCGCCGCCGCGCACCGTCACCGTTTGCAGATAATCTCCCTTGCGCAGCAGACACACCGATTCCGTGCTCTCAAATCCATAGTCGAGCATGGCGGCGTGCTCCTGCCAGTCGTTGCCGTCGTTGAGCGTGACGGCGACAAGCTCCGTGCCGCCGCGCTTTGCGGACGATACAAGGCATCTGCCGCAGCGCTTGGTAAACCCCGTCTTGACCCCTGTGCAGCCGTCATACAGCCGCAGCAGCTTGTTGTGGTTTTTCAGTTTTCTGTCATATCCGCGGTCGCCGCCGGATATATTTATCTCGTAAGTGGAGACAACCTTTGCAAACTCTCGGTTTTTCAGCGCATATGATGTGATAATCGCCAGGTCGTAAGCCGTGGTGTAGTGCTCCGCGCTGTCAAGCCCGTTTGGATTTTCAAAATGAGTGTCCGCCGCGCCTATGCGCGCCGCCGTCTCATTCATCAGCTGTGCAAATTCCTCCGTGCCGCCGCTCACTGCGCAGGCAATCGCCACCGCCGCGTCGTTGCCGGAGTGGAGCATAAGCCCGTAGATGAGCTCGCGCAAGGTCATCCTCTCGCCGTGCGCAAGATATATTGACGAACCCTCCACCCCCACGGCGCGGTCGTCCACCGTGACCGTCATATTGGGGTCGGCATTCTCTATGGCGCACAGCGCCGTCATTATCTTGGTGGTGCTCGCCATAGGCAGGCGTTTGTGCGCGTTTTTTTCATATATAACAGTGTTTGCGCCCGTCTCAATGAGCACGGCAGCAGCCGCCCCGGGCGCGGCATCGGCGCTCACACCCATCGGCGGTATCACCGATACCGCGCAGATTGCGGCAATGCACACCGCTTTTAATATTGTCCTGAACAAAAAAATCACCGCCTCAGTATATTTTATAGCCGCGATGATTCTTTTATTACTCACACATCAAGCTCTATTCTCTCGCTCGTGTCCTCGTCCTTGCTCCGCTTGAATTTTGAACCGATAAAATCGTTGAATTTGCCCAGCACCTCGGGCATCATGTCAACAATGCGCTCCGCCGCCGTCGTTGCCGTGGACACAGGCATAATGCGCACGCTGTCCTTGGTGACAACGAGAAAAGCCACGGGGTTCATGGTTACTCCGCCGCCGGTGCCGCCGCCGAACAGCTTTTCGCCGCTCTTTTCGTTTGCGCCGAATTCGCTGCCGCCCGCGCCGAAGCCAAATGACACGCGCGTCACGGGGATTATGGTTGTGCCGTCCGCCGTGGAGATTACGTCCCCCACAATGGTGTTGGCGTTCACCATGCCTTTGATATTTTTCATTGCTTCATTCATGAGGTCTTCAATAGGTGTAGCCATGTTAAATCAATCCTTTCGCAATATTTTTATGTTTTAACTGTTACGTTTATTAGATAGTGAACCGTCTCGTGTGGGTATATTTTATTTCGGCTGTCCGAGGAGTCAAGAATAAAAAATACATACACAGACGGCACAAGTCTGTATGCGTGTGTTTTCAAAATAAAATATATACCTCCGAGCCGCAGCAAAAATCTATTTCTTCCGCCTATGCACTTTAACCTTTGTCCCGTCGGGGTTTTGTATATATGTGTTGTCGAGAATGTTTGTGAGCGAGGTGCGGAAAGCCGCCACATATTCCTTGCGCAGCTGCGCCTGCTCCGCTTTTTCCGCGTCGGTCAGACCGGTTGTTTTCGCTTTTCTTGAAAGCTCGTTTATTCTTTGCGTCTTTTTTTCGTCCATGTTTGTTCCTTTCATGCCTTGGGGGCAAATTTTTTCAGCCATATGAGCACATGAGATGCAAAACCGTGGTTGCAGCTTGCCGTGGGGTGCTGAGTCTCCCATAGCGTACCCGTTTTGTCAGCCATGTAGCCAAAATACCCCTCTATATCGGCAAGCAGCTTTTTGACCGCGATGTCCGTGCCCTCGTTTGCCAGTAGCTCAAGCCGCAGATAGTTGCCTATAAACGGCGCGGAGGGGTCAATCTCTGCCCACAGACCCGTCTCTTTTCTGTCCGGCCCGAATTCATACAGCATGGTGTGCCAAAGCTTGGGATATTCCTCTTGGGTAGCAACTCTGCTGAAGAATGCGTAGTACTGGCAGGTTTCCGTCACGTCGCCGCAGATTGTCAGTGTGCCGTCGGCATTTCGCACGGCATGGTCGCGGAAGAAAGTTCCGTTGAATGACTGTTCGCGTACCTTGGCGATTATCCGCTCCGCCTTTGCGCCGTAGCTGCCGCCGTATAGCCTGCCCAGGGTTTTCAGCATTCGGGCGTAGAGCATATTTGACGGATAGTTGACATCCTGCACAAAGTCATTTGCCTTTGACCACTCAAGGAACACCCAGCCGCCGAGCTTCTCGAGAAGTCCGTCGGAATTTTCGTATTCCTCAAAATACTGTGCAAGCGCCTCAAGCTGCGGCTTGGCGGCGTCAATGAATTCTCTGTCGCCCGTGCGCGCCGGGTATTCCTCCGCCTCTATGCAGTACCACATTGCCCAGTTGGGTATAAACGAATGTTCCGCAAAGTCGGACGGATAGCACATCGGCAGCATACGGCTGTCTATGTCGTCAAAACCTATCTTGTATATGAAGTTTTCAAGAAAGTTTTTCTCCACAGCGGATTTGCCCGTTAGGGATTTTTCCACTCTTGATGTAAAAAAGCTGTCGCACAGCCAGCCGGCTCGCTCGAACAGCTGTGCGGCAGCGCAGAACTCGCACACACAAAATAAAATATACCGCCATTCGACCATGTGGTAATTCGTGCTTTGCGCTCCTACTGCGTCTGCAAATGCTCATCATACGTCTCGGTGAAGATATGGCTGCCGTCATTTTTCACCGTGTCTGTGTGATAGTACAGGTATTTGTGGCTCTCGGGGTTTGCCGCCGCCTTGATTGAATCAAGCCCGGGGCTGCATATCGGCCCTGCCGGCAAACCCTTGTTTTTGTATATGTTGTACGGCGAATCTGTCTCGAGGTCTTTGTAGTACACCTTGTCCGCATTGTACTTGCCGTCCGTTATTGCATACACGATTGCCGCGTCTATCTGGAGCGGCATATCCGCCTTTAGGCGGTTTTCTATCACTCCGGCTATGGTCGGCTTCTCCGAGGCGAGTTTTGCCTCTTTTTCTATCAGCGACGCTTTTGTGATGAGCGCAAACGTGTTGTCGTCATAGCCGCCGAGCGCCTTTCTGCACCGCCTGTCAAAATTGGCAAGCAGGGTTTCCACGACGGTGTGGGCGTTTGTGCCCTTGGCAAAATTGTATGTATCGGGGAAGAGATATCCCTGGAGTTTGTATTTATATTTGCCGCTCGGTATGTGCGCTATGAATTCAAAATCGTAGTCGTCGCCGAGTGCCGCGAGGAAATCCTCCTGTGTGCAGATGCCTATTGCCGCCGCCCTCTCGGCGATGTTCTCGGCAGACAGCCCCTCGGGGATGACGAGAGTTGCCGAGTCGCCTGAAGCGGTGGTGAGGGTCTTGATGATGTCGGATATACACATTCCGTCATCGAGGGTGTAGGTGCCGTAGTTGAGCTTGCTGTTGCTTTGGGTCATCTTCACCTTTAGGCGGAACACGATTTTGTGTTTTATCAGGTTGTTTTCTTTCAGAATGTCGGCGATGTCGTCTGCCGTAGCGCCCTGAGGTATGGTGACCGTGACCGGAGAGCCGGTCTTTGACTGTGTGGCGAAGTATTCGCTGACGTACGGCGTGAGCCACATGAGCGCCAGCGCCGCTATTGCAATTAAGATAATTTTTTTCATAAGTTATGTCCTTTCGGATAAGGTTTGTGTTTTGGCTGAGTATGTATTATGTTTCATAAATTGCCGTCAACTGCCGAAGTGCGTCGAAAAGAATTAACACAAAGTACATACACAGACGGAGCAGAACCCATGTGCGTGATCTCAGCAACATAATACATACTTATATAATATCACAAAAAACTTCCCATGGCAAATATTTTTTACTCCGCCGCCGCGCCGATGTCGCTCAGCTTTTTCAGTTCATAAAACTTGCCCTTCTTCTCCATCAGTTCGTCATAAGTGCCCAGTTCGACACATCTGCCTTTGTCCATGACGACTATGCGGTCGGCATCACGAATAGTCGACAGCCTGTGCGCAACGATAAATGTGGTGCGGTTTTTGATAAGTTCCGATATAGCCTTTTGCACATGGCGTTCCGAAACATTGTCCAGAGCCGATGTCGCCTCGTCAAGAATGAGTATGCGCGGATCGCGGATGAGCGCACGCGCTATGGATATGCGCTGTTTTTGTCCGCCGGACAGTCTGCTGCCGTTTTCGCCTATGTCCGTGTCGAGTCCCTGCGGCATATCGCACAGAAATTCCTCAATATTCGCCTTTTTCACCACATCGGCAAGCTTTTCTTCGGATACATCGTGCAGACCGTAGAGTATGTTGTCGCGGATTGTGCCGGAGAACATGACGCTGTTTTGCGGCACAACGGATATGAAATGGCGGTAATCCGTGAGGTTGAGCATTTCTATCGGTTTGCCGTCAATCGTGAGCGAACCCGATGTCGGCAGCAAAAATCCGATTATCATGTTCATAATCGTCGATTTGCCCGAGCCGGACGAACCGACAAAAGCGATACATTCGCCCTTTTCAACATGAAGCGTGAAATTCTTTATCATATCTTCGTCGGCGCGTGGGTAGCGGTAACAGCAGTTGTCGAAATATATGGTTCCGTGCACATAGCGCAAGCGGATTTTGCCGCGGTTGTCCTCTATGTTGTCCGAGAGTATCACCTCGGACATGGAGTGCACCGCCTCAAGACCCTTTGCCAGTTCGGGATAAATGTTCACTACAGACTGCACACTGTTGGATATCTGCGAAAAATACGACTGATAGAGCACTATGTCGCCGACGCGTATCTTGCCTTTGAACGCGAGATAGCCAGTAAACGCCAGGCACAGGGCGGAGAGCAGCTGCGACCCCACCCACATCACCGAGCCGAAATATGCGTTTGTGCGGTCCATTATCAATCCCGTAGCCTTAAGGTGCGCGATGTTCGCCTCAAGCCGCGCGATTTCCTCGTTCTCCAATCCGTGAGCCTTGGTGACGGGCATCATCTCGAGCATATTTTTCACCTTTGCGGACATATTCTCGTTTTCCACACGGAAACTGCGGTTGTTGTTTTTCATCTTGTCGCGAAACAGGTTTATCAGCATCACATTGATCGGCACAACGATTATGTAAAACAGAGTCACAAGTCCGCTCTTTACCCCCGACACCGTCATGGTGACCGCAAGCCCGAGCAGAGCCGGTATGCAGCTTTTGATAAAATGCGTGTTGAAAAACTCTATTGCCTCTATGTCGCGCATGAATTTTGACTGCAGTCTGCCGGACTCTATCTCCTTGTGATAGGTCAGCGACAGGTGCTGCAGCTTGCGCACAAGTGTATTGCGCAGCCCCGCACCCACTGTTCGCAGCATTTTGTCCGTAAAGCGCGAATAGATGACATGGGTGGGAATGTTCTGCAAAATGCACACGCAGAGCACGGCAAAGTTCAATGCGATTTTCAGCATGGTGTGCTCGTCGGGATAGGATATCAGATTGATGACATTTGATGTGACAATCGGTATGACCCAAGTCGGCGAGTTTTTCAAAAGATAGAAAAAAGATGAGACGACAATGCCTTTGATGTTCTTCTTAAAAAGGTTTTTAAGTATGCCCGTCTCGGCAGAGCGTTTTTTATCACCGTTCGGCTGTTCACCGCGGTCGTCAAAAAACAGCTGCACATAGTCGGGTATATAGTTTGTGCATTCGGTAGTTTTCATGGAAAAACCATCTCCTGTATCGGTCATAAATTTTTGCCCGTTATTTAATTTCAAAAACATTATACACAATTGTCGCGATAAGTCAATAGAATATATGATATTTAATAAAAATTTCATATATTAGGTAAATTTGACGGTAAAAATATAAAAAGTTAATAAAAACTTTACTAAATTTCAAAAAAAATATTGT
>CAJLYL010000065.1 GCA_905210855.1 uncultured Clostridia bacterium | reverse complement strand
GTCGGTAAGCTTTGTGAGAGTTATTTTTATTATTGTGTATTCTTCCGATTTGTCCTTGATTTTGAAATTGACGTAGAAAAGCGGATTGTCCTTGCCGATGTCATCATTTTGCAGGGATTTGCTTTCGCTGCCCTCAAACCACATCACGTTGCCGGCGGTGCAGTCGCCCAAACCCTTGAGCACACCGTCGCCGGTGGATTCGTATGTAAGCAGGTTTTCGTCAAATGAGTATTTAAATGATACGGACGATATGCCCTCCAGGCCATCCGGCACAGCCGTCAGATACACAGGCACGGTCACGTCGTCACCGTTTACAGCCGCCTTGTCAAAGCCGAACAGTATGTCGCCGTCGGCGGCGAGCGCCGCGGTTGTTGCCGACAGCACAAGCAGCGCGGCGGTCAGCAATATGGAAATGATTTTTTTCATAAGTTGTTCTCCTTTCATTAATTAAAAATATAGCCGTTTGGTTTGATGCCGTAAATATAAAACGCTTATCTTAATTCTCGCTCTGTTTACATCTGCATTTGATTTAATTTTGTGCTTCGTCTGCGGGGCGATGTGGGCATCGCCCCCTACAACCCTATTGTTAACCGTTTATGTTTTAAGTACATCTTTCAGCCGCCAATGCGGGCAGCATATCGGACACAAATCGGTACGCAAAGCGGTAACAACCGCCTTATTGTCAATTGTCCGCATTACAAACACATCATCCTGCGACAGTGCGCAAAATTATAGCCGCGCAAATTCAGACCGGTGCGGTAGGGGTCGATGCCCTCATCGACCCGTTTGCCTACAAAAATTATTCCTATGATAGAACAACCAAATGCACATGATGTGCATTTGGTTGTTATGTGTTAATTTTCTGTCAGCCGAGCAACCGGATTATTTCTCAAACCAAGGCTTATCTGCGGCTGTGTCTGCGGTTCCGAGGCTGATTCTGTTGACATAGAGCGCCTCTTCAGCTGAGAGTGCACCGTCAGCGTCCATATCTGCCAGCAGATATTTCTGAGGGGCATCTTTAAATATCTTTACGTCTCCGCCTTTTGCCCTGAGCAATGTTATCAATGCGTCATACGCAGTTACCATTGACTCATCGTGCAGACGGCCAAACTTAGCTGCCTCAGGTGTTGCGTCTGCCATAGGAACTACCGTGTAATCACCGACTACAACTGCTGCCCATTTGCCGTTGCCCATGTAGGTTGCATCAAAAGTACCGTTTGTATCGGTTATCTTGAGAACCTTACCGTCCGCAACATCTTTAAAGGTTACGAGTTTAGAATTCGGTATACCATATACATCAGATACCTGTTTATCTACGATGTAATCCGGCTTAGGAATGTAGTTGACAGTTACCACTTTGAAATTGCCATTACCGTCATCAACCGTAACACTCTTGAGGTCATCGGAAGCCGTAAATGTCAGAACATTCTTTGCAATCTCCATCGGCTCTGTCAACGCAGATTTTGAATCATCTTCAAATCCGTATATATGCTTAGCCTTTACATTCGACTTAACATATTCCTCGAGTGAAGCTTTATTAGCAAAAGTACCTTCTTCAATATTATCAAAGGTGTCAGGTGTAACTTCAATACCTTTGATTGTCTCCCTGTCGATAGTGATTGTAACAGCCTTAAATTCTTTGTATGTGATTGTTGCTGTTTTTTCAGCAACACTTACACTGAACTCACCGATTGCAAGCGGCGTCTTATTCTCCTTGTTGTCAATGGCATTCACTTTTATATGTTTAGCCACATAGTCTTCCACGTTTTCAGTGCCGTAAGGAATATCAACTAATTTTTCAACTACTTCAAATCCCACAGTTGATATCTGCTCCTCACCCTCAACAGCCTCAAGCTCATTGGAATCCACGCCGTAATGCGTAACGGTGAATTTGCCGTCAGTGTAATTTACTGTGCATTTATTCTTGTCGATATCCTTATCTTCAACAACTGTGCTGTCAGTGAGCGTTGCCTTAACGCTGATGAGCTTAAGGAGTTCAGCTTTGATATTATCTTCGGCAGTGCCAAACGGATATACAACCTTTCCGTCAGCATTCGGAGATATTGCTGTTATCTCTACCGACGCAACAGTTACGACAGTAACATTTACATTAACAGGAGCGATAAATCTATCATCCTTTACGGACACCTTAGCAACAGTATCGCCGGCGGTGTATTCCACATTGATCTTGTCAGCAGGAACATCCGCTCCGTTAAGAGTAACCTTGCCGAGCTTGCTCTTGATGTTATCAACAGTAGCTTCCTCTGTGTAAGGAATGGTGATATCGGTATTCTCTACACCAAGCACGGGGGCAGGTTCTTTTTCAATCGCGATTTTGCACTCTTTGCCGCCGTATGTGATGACATACTCTTTTCCGTCCGCAGAGAGTTCGCCCTCATATTCGCCCTTAGCAACAGGCTTGTTGTTGCCGTCACTGTACATTGCTGTTACATTGATTGCTGTGTTGTCAATTACAGTCTGAATGTCCTCATTGTACTTGACAGTAATTTTTTCGGGTGTTGCACTGATTGACGTAAGCGTGGGTTCGGATGAACCGCCGGTTACGGTGATTGTTGCAGTAATCAATGAAACGTCAGCAACACAAGTATCGTCACTTTCCAGATCATACAGCTCTGGTTTATAGAATCCCAAGTTATATGTTCCAGGTGTAGTTGGAGCAGTTAGTGTAATTGTTCCAAACGGACTGCCTTTTCCACAAATAAATGCATTTTCTGCATTATCAACACCCTTAAAGAATTTTGCACGACCATTAACAATACTTGCTGATGCAGCTACGCCTTTAGTAGCTTCAGCAGTAAAGCCATCCGGTATCGGAACATTAATTTGCACAATCATAAATGTTGCATCAGTTCCATCCGGTTTTGAAACATAAACCGGAACAGTCAGCTTACCGCCTGCTTCAACCTCGTATGCAGTTTTGTCGAACTGAACAGTATATTTATCAGCCGCAAAAACAGTAGGGGCAAGCGTAAAGAGCATAGCAAGAATCAATATACTTGACAAAATTTTTTTCATGTTTAAAATCTCCTATATAATTGAATTGCAAATTAGATTTTATCTGTCACTTACAACCTTGAATGTATACGCATCTTCTTTCATTATTTTATTAACAATACTTTTGTAATCGGCTGCGCTCAAGTCAGAATCATTTGAAACATCCGAAATAAGTCTATCCTTGTTTGTGGGAATCTTTTTGCCCATGAAATAATCAACAATACGCTTGTAATCACCGGCAGATATATCATCATCACCGTTTGCATCTCCGTAACGATTTATGATTTCATCACCTGTCGGAGCAATCTTTGTCCAATTAAGTTCACCAATCGCAATCTCTAAATTAGCTGCACCAGATTTGATAAGGCCATCATATCCTTCACGTTCAACTGAATAGTAAATGGTCGAACCATCACCGGAATGTGAAGGCATCCACTGCCCATTCTCATCTATCAGTTTTACAAAAATTCTCTTGAAACCATCCAGTTCAAACGCACTATCATACATTTTCGACTTAGTCATATCAACATCCGGCTTTTCATCTCCGCCGGGGGTATCTCCGCTCTTATCCGGATCTGACAATGCCTGAGCAAGAGTCATTGACGTAAATCCGGAATACGCGTCGAACTTAACATCGCCTTCAGGCTTTGCAAAGGTAAACTCCGCATTACCGTCAGCATCGGCAGTCTCCTGATCTATGTAGATAATCTCTTCTGCCTTAATTGTTGAAAGGGCAGCGCCTTTCGGAACAACAAGGAGAGTAACCTCGTCCGAAGGTCTAACGCCTGTCACTTTGATTTTTACATCGTCTGCCGCAGATGTGTCTCTGCTCATAGAAGCGTCTGCATACGCAACCACAGAGAATGCCATAAGCATTACGAGACACAATGCAAGAGTCTTGCAAAGATTCTTTTTCATAATCTTCCTCCATCCTTTTTTAAAATTTCTTTGACAGCGCCGAGACATCCGCGCAGGAGTTTTGCTTGCAGACAGTCTCCGCCATCTTTTAATTATGATTCAATTATAAAGGTATTCCGGCAAAAAAGCAAGCGGTTTTAATGAGTTTTTTCATGTTTGTAGCAATGCACAAAAGGAAAAAAATCTTTTTGTGCAATAATAATTGCAAAAAGCGAAATTGTGTATAACAGCTGTTTTTTTGCAGACCGATTATCAGCAAAAACCGCAAGAATATGCAAAAATGCGGCAAGAGATACCCCCTCGCCGCATTATCCGCCGAATAATGTTTTTTTTGCGGACAACTACTTTATATTCCTCTCAATTGCACCGCGGACATTCACGCCGAGCAATGCGGCGCACACCGCCTTTACAAGGTCGAGCGGTATGAAAGGATACACGCACACCGCGAGCAAATCCGCAAAGCCCTTGCCCGAGAGCGCCATGTATTGCAGAGTGCCGCAGATGTAGCACACCGCCGTGCCGGCAACGCAGCCGACAAAAGCTAAGATATAGCAAACCGGCTTGCTGTCGGATTTTATGCCCGAGATCGCACCGGCAATTGCTGCAAGGAGCACATATGACCACAGGTAACCGCCCGTGGGGCCGAGCAGCACCTGAGCACCGCCGTGCGCACCGGAGAACACCGGCAGACCAACCGCGCCGAGCAGGATATATGTAACCACAGCCGCAACGCCTTTTTTCACCCCGAGCACTATCGCGGCGAGCATGACCGCAAACAGGGCAAGGGTTATCGGCACAGGGCCGACAGGAAACGATATCGGCGAAAAAATGCACAGCAGAGCCGTGAAGACTGCACATTCGGTTATTGTTTTTGTTTTGATTTTCATTTGTATTCCCCCATAGTTTTTTTGACAAGAGAGATTATATCACCTTTTGAGCCGATTGTCAACCTCCTTGAAATTAAATGGTTGACAATTGATATTGATTATTTTTTAAATTAGTGATATACTAAGACAAAAGATGCAAAGGAGAGACTAAAAAATGAAACATCTGAACACGGATAATTTTGAAGAAACAATTTCATCGGCAGACGGAACTGTGCTTGTGGATTTTTGGGCGCAGTGGTGCGGCCCGTGCAAGATGATGGCGTCGGTACTTGACGAAATAGAGGCAGAGCATCCGGAGATAACGGTTGCAAAGGTGGATGTGGACGAGAACCCCGAGATATCGAGCCAATATCAGATAACAAGCATACCTACGCTGATAACATTCAAAGACGGTTCGCCGGCGGCGGTGTCGGTGGGATTTAAGCCGAAAAATGAGATAGAGCAGATGCTCGGAGATATGTAACAAAAAAAGCGCATATTATTTTTTGCAAAAAATAATATGCGCTTTTTTTAATCAATTATCTAAGCCCGACAATATTTCCGAGCGCCTTATTCTTTTTAAGCACAGCCATGATTGCCAGTGCGGCAACTATGCCCACAACACCCTGAGCGATGTTGCCCGGGATGCTTGCCGCCGCAGCCCACGACTTGCCCATGAGCAAAGCGGCATAGAGAAAATAGCCCGCAATCATGATAACCTCACTGATGACAGAGCCGACAAGCTGAGACGCAAAACCTTGGCTCTTTTTATAGGCAATTCCTGCGCACATAGCCATGAGGAATTTTATAACAAAGGTTCCGGGAGCATATATCGGATAGCCGATAAGATCTGCAATGCATGAGCCGAGTCCGCCGGCAATTCCGCCGTAAACAGGGCCGAGAATGAAGCCCGACAGCAGGACGAAAGCGTCACCGAGGTTCATGTAGCCATCCATGGGTGAAGGTATGCGCACCGCCATTGTCGCCACGCAGACAATCGCCGCGAGCATAGCAGTTGTCACTGTTAATCTGATTTTGTTGTCATTTGTTGCATTATTCATCATAATACACTCCCTCTCTTTTTTTGGAGCGGAAGCCCGCGGCTCCCGACCCTTTGAATGAGTATATCACAAAAGGCGGCAAGTTGCAATTATTCTTTGTCACAAACATTCACCCTTTATTCCTACTGTTTTTGTCGGTTTTTCTTGTGATAACCGCATGATATGCATTTTGACGATTTTAACTGATTTTTTAGTCTATGTATTGTAATGCGGCGTTTTATGTGATATCATATAGACAGACGAGGTGATTGATAATGAACTATGATATAGAAAAACTCAGAAACGGTATATTAAACACCGAGAGCGCAATCGGCAGCTATCCCCTGCCCGACTGGGGCGTCCTACCGCAGTTTGACCTCTACATGGACCAGGTGATAATCCTGCTCGGCGAATATTTGGGCATATTCACGGACGGCGGCAATGACGAAAAATTCATCACCGCGTCTATGATAAACAACTATGTCAAGCTGAAGATAATGCCTGCGCCGGTGAAGAAAAAATACTCCAGAGTACACCTGGCGTACCTGATAATGATATGCTCGCTGAAGCAAACGCTGAGCATGGCGACAATTCAAAAAATAATTCCGTCCGACATGGCGGAGGAAAAGATAAAGGAAGTATATTCCGGCTTCACAGTCAACTACAACCGCGCGGTTGAGCACATTAAAAAGCAGATTCACGATTTCACATCGCCGGTGATGGAGCGCGGCAATCACCCCGACACGGGCGACCTCGTCATGCAGGTGGCCATATTCTCAAGCATGACAAAGCTGCTGACAGAAAAGCTCTGCGACGCCGCAACCGCGCCGCAGAGCGAAAATCAGTCAGACTGAACAAGGCTCCGCCCATAGGCGGCGAGCACGGAGAAAAGCTCGTCCGCATCGGTTATCGTAAATATCCTCTGCCGCATACGCGCGCTGTCACGCATACCCTTGAGGTACCACGCAATGTGACCGCGCGCTTCTCTTATGCCCACGTACTCCCCCTTGCACTCAAGCAGCAGCCTGATGTGCTCCGTCATGCAGTCGAGCCGCTCCGCCTGCGTGGGGTGACAGCTCACCTCGCCGTGCGCAAAAAGCTCGTTTATCTGCCTGAAGATGAAAGGATTGCCCTGCGCGCCCCTCGCCACCATTACGCCGTCGCAGCCGGTCTCCTCCATCATGGAAAGCGCCGATTCCGCGGTGAAGATGTCTCCGTTGCCTATGACGGGGATTTTTACGCTGTCCTTGACCTTTTTAATCAGGCTTCTGTCCGCAGTGCCCGAGTAATACATGGCGCGCGTGCGCGGATGCACCGTGATTGCCGCCGCGCCGCCGTCCTCGATAATCTTTGCAAGCTCCGCCACATCGGCAACCGCGTCAAATCCGCTCCTTATCTTGCAAGTGACGGGCACATCGACCGCAGCGACAACGGCGCGCACTATCTCGCCGACGAGCTTAGGGTTTTTGAGCAGGGCGCTGCCGTCGCCGTTGTTTGCCACCTTGGGCGCAGGGCAGCCCATGTTTATGTCCAAAATTGCCGCGCCGCTCGAGAGCGCCTTGTATGCCGTCTGAGCCATGATGAGCGGCTCCGAGCCGAAAATCTGCACCGCAAACGGAGCTTCGCTGCCGTCCGTCTCAATCAGCTGCATGGTTTTGGCGTCGTTATAATACAGCGCCTTGGAGCTGATCATCTCGGTACACACAAGCCCTGCGCCGAATTTGAGGCACATATGGCGGAATGCAAAATCCGTGACCCCTGCCATGGGCGCCATGAGGATGTTATTTTTAAGTTTTACACTGCCTATGGTTAAATTTCTCTTCATACAAAAAAATCAGGGGCATCGCAGAACGCGATGCCCCACTCCTTTTTATCAGTTAGAATGCAAGAGTCTGTTCAGCTCATCCAGGAAGGTATTCACATCCTTGAACTCTCTGTAAACCGACGCAAACCTTACATAAGCTATGTCATTGAGCTTTTTCAGCTTTTCCATGACAAGCTCGCCAATCTCGGTTGACGGAATCTCCTTGTCCATGCGGCTGTACAGCCCTGTTTCCACCTCAGAAACAAGAGACTCTATCTGTGAGTAGCTCACGGGGGTTTTCTCACACGCGCGCAGAATACCGTTGATGAGCTTTTGGCGGTTATACACCTCGCGCTTGCCGTCTTTTTTTATGATGACAAGCGGCACAGATTCTATCTGCTCATATGTTGTAAACCTCTTTTCACAATTAAGGCACTCTCTGCGCCTGCGTATGGAGGCGCCGTCATCGACGGGTCTGGAGTCAATGACCTTGCTCTCCGTGCATTCACAATATGGACATTTCATTAATCCGCCCTCCCGAAAAAAACTATCTTCTCGTCAAAAATGACGGAATCTCTACGTCGTCATCATCGAAAACAGATTTGGGGAACTTGTCCGCACCGTTGTTTTCTTCCGCAGGGGATGCAGCCTCCGGCTTTTTGCCGCCGGCAAATCCCGTAGCGATGATTGTGACAACAATCTCCTCACCGAGAGAATCGTCAATGGAGTTACCGAAGATGATGTCGGCATCCTCATCAACAAGCTCGTGAATGAGTCCGCCTGCCTGGTTTACCTCAAAGAGAGTGAGGTCTGCACCGCCGGCGATGTTTACAACAATCTTGGTAGCGCCGTCGATGGTTGTCTCAAGCAGAGGGCTGTTGATAGCCATGTTGACTGCCTTTTCTGCCCTGTTGTCTCCGCTTGCACGGCCGATGCCCATGTGCGCTATGCCGGAATTGCGCATAACGGTGGTGACGTCGGCAAAGTCAACATTGATGTTACCGGGCGACGAGATGAGGTCTGCAATGCCCTTGACGCCTTGGTTGAGCACGCCGTCCGCAAGTCGGTATGCGTCGAGAACCTTTGTCTGCTCAACGCAGGCGCTCTCCAGCTTGTCGTTAGGTATAACAATGAGCGCGTCAACATAGTCCTTGAGCTGCTCTATACCTGCGAGCGCACGGTTCATTCTCTTCTTGCCCTCATATGAGAAAGGCTTTGTAACAACGCCGACAGTGAGTATGCCGAGTTCTTTTGCAATGGACGCAACTATGGGTGCCGCACCTGTACCTGTGCCGCCGCCCATGCCTGCGGTAATGAATATCATGTCCGCGTCCTGCACGGCTTTTTTAATATCCTCCTTGCTCTCCTCGGCAGCTTTCTGCCCGATTTCGGGATTAGCTCCTGCGCCGAGACCCTTTGTGAGCTTTTCGCCTATCTGAATTTTCGATGTAACTTTATCTGCATTGAGTTTATAAAGCGCCTGCTTATCGGTGTTTATTGCAACAAAATCAACACCCGACAGACCTTCGTTAATCATTCTGCTGACAGCGTTGTTTCCGCCGCCGCCCACTCCGACAACAAGCATTTTTGCACTCATTTCTCTTTCGTTATCCAATTCTATCACGATTTTTCCTCCTTCACACCATACTACTTAGAATTATAACATATAATTTTCAATAATACCAGTGCTTTTTTTAATTTTGTGAAAATTAACATATTGTTAACAAATTTACTGACGAATATCATAAGTGTTTATTCGTGCGAGGCGATGGTTTGCACGGGGCGATGTGGGCATCGCCCCCTACCGTCCGAGCGAAAATTTGCGCAAGGCGATGGGGTGTATATTTTATTTTGAGCGAGCGAGTTCTGCGCCACCGCACAGCTGTCTGAGCGAGCC
>CAJLYL010000064.1 GCA_905210855.1 uncultured Clostridia bacterium | reverse complement strand
GGGTGTCCCATTCGCCGCACGAAGGGCATTTCCCGAGCCATTTCGGCGATGAATAGCCGCATTCCGAGCAAACATATTTTGTGGTTGTTTTCATATGCATTTTCCTTTCGGTCAAATCTACCATATAATTTTACTACATATATGAAGAAATGTAAAGGGGAGTATGAGAATTATTGTCGGAATTTATCCGGCTGCGGCATATATAAAATTATTTGACACAGGAAAATATTTGTGTTAGAATACAGCTTATGAAATGCGAGGTATATATATGGAGACAAAATATCAAAAAACAATATTTGCGTGCTTTATAAGCTACATCATTCAGGCGATAGTAAACAACTTTGCGCCGCTGCTTTTTCTCACATTTTCGCAAACCTATGCGATAAGCCTGGAGAAAATCACGGCGCTGATTACTATAAATTTTTTTATTCAGCTTATTGTGGATATGGTGTCCACTGCCTTTGTAGACAGGATAGGCTACCGCGCGTCCATGATTGTCGCGCACATTGCGTCGGCAATGGGTCTCATCGGCATGGCGGTTCTGCCGGAGGTGCTGCCGAATTCGTTTGTCGGTCTTTTGCTCTCAGTTTTCCTCTATGCCTGCGGCGGCGGGCTGCTTGAGGTGCTCGTCAGCCCCATTGTGGAGGCGTGCCCGTCCGACAATAAGGAAAAAACCATGAGTCTGCTCCATTCGTTCTATTGCTGGGGTCATGTGGGCGTGGTGCTCATCTCCACCGTGTTTTTCGCGCTTTTCGGCATAGGCAACTGGAAGTATCTCGCCGCAGTATGGGCGATTTTGCCGATTGTAAACACATTTATATTTGCCAAAGTTCCCATGGCGGAATTGGTTGCCGAAAATGAGACTAAGCTGGGATTCAAGAGACTTTTCGGTCAAAAGATTTTTTGGATATTCTTTGTGATGATGCTGTGCGCCGGAGCAAGTGAACAGGCGGTCAGCCAGTGGGTATCCGCTTTTGCGGAAAAGGGCCTTGGTGTGTCAAAGACTCTCGGCGACCTGAGCGGCACAATGATGTTTGCTGCGGCTATGGGGGCGTCCCGTGCCTACTACGGAAAATACGGCGAGAAGATAAAGATAGACAATTTTATGATAATCAGCAGCGCGCTCTGCGTTGTGTCATACCTCATGATAGTTTTGTTCCCGTCAGCTGTTGTGTCACTCATAGGCTGTGCTCTGTGCGGACTTTCGGTGGGGATAATGTGGCCCGGTACATACAGCCGAGCCTCGGCGACGATTCGCGGCGGCGGCACGGCGATGTTTGCCATGCTCGCGCTCGCCGGTGACATCGGCTGCACAAGCGGCCCCACCCTTGTGGGTTATGTCAGCGGCATTGTCGGGGATAACCTCAAACTCGGCATATTCTGCGCGATTGTGTTCCCGATAGGCATACTTGCAGCACTGCTTGCAACAAAGAAAAAACGAAAAACCGCTCACAAAGCGAATCGATAAAATTCGTCTTGTGAGCGGTTTTTCTCTCTTTTGACTTTTTAATAAAATGAATTATTTCAGTATCAGCGAGAGAACAAAAGATGTCACAACGAAAAGAATTGCTACTATTGTAGTTATCTTTTCGAGCATACCGTCCATTGTTCTTGCCTTATTTTTGCCGAAGAAAGTCTCGGCACCGCCTGCAATAGAGCCGGAAAGACCTGCTGACTTGCCGGACTGAAACAATACAACCGCTATGAGAATTACTGACAAAATTACGTGTACAATTGTCAATGCTGTCTGCACTTCACACACCTCCATCATCCGAAGTTACAATATGTAATATATTTTATCACATATTCGCACTCTTTGCAAGGGGTAAAATGCATTTTGTATGTAATTACTATATAAAAATATCCTGCAAGTGCAAAAAAAGCCTGAGCGCCGTGCATTATGCACGGCACCCGGACAATTTTGTCAATCAATCACAACCGCTGACGCATATGGTAAGGCACGCAAATGATGATATCATTATAAGTGTAAAAATAGTCACAATCGCTGCCAAAATCGCGAGTGGAATGCTTGCCGCCGCTATGCCGAAACCGAGGGCAAATGCGGACGAGATTATCGTGCCGATTATGCCGATAAGAAGTGTTGACACAACGGGGCATATGCATCCATCTATGCCGGCGGCGCGGATTTCGATAGCCGCAATGAGCGCAACAAACAGGGAAACTGTGCCTATGCCGAATATCGCCCACAGAAACGCCGGAGTAACATCTATAAGACCGTTGTAAACTATGACAGCGGTTATTATGCCCACGATGATACTCAGCACTATGCCGATACCGGTGCAATCACATTTGCAGGAACAACTGCATTTTGCCATTTGACATTCACCTCCACTGTCATTATATGACGGGGAGGCCGGCTTTGTCACAACCTTATTTCAGCGCGCGCATAGCGTTGAGAATAGCAATTACGGATACGCCCACATCGGCGAACACCGCCGCCCACATATTGGTCTTGCCGAATACCGAGAGTATCAGCACCGCGGCTTTCACCGCCAGGGCAAAGGTGATGTTCTCGCGGACTATACGCAGAGTTTTGCGTGATATGCGCACCGCCACGGGGATTTTGGATATCATGTCGTCCATGAGCACTATGTCCGCCGCCTCGATTGCCGCGTCGGAGCCAATGCCGCCCATGGCTATGCCTATATCGGCACGGGCGAGCACGGGCGCGTCGTTTATGCCGTCGCCCACGAAGGCAACACTTGTGCCGGATTTTTTCGCTTCCAGATATTTCTCCACATAGCTTACCTTGTCTGCCGGCAGCAGCTCGCAGTGACATTCGTCAATGCCTATTTCGTTTGCGACAAACTCGCCGATTTCCTTTTTGTCTCCCGTCAGCATGACGCATTTGTCAATGCCGCATTTTTTGATTTCTTTGATGGCTGAGGCGGAATCGGGTTTTACGCTGTCTCTGATGAGTATATATCCCAGATACTTACCGCCGTAAGCCGCGTGTATTACTGTTCCCGTCTCGTTTACCGTGTCGGCGGCAATGCCGAATTTGTCCATGAGCTTTGAGTTGCCGGCGAGCAGCACTTTGCCGTCATATACGGCGTGTATGCCGCAGCCGGTGATTTCCTCCTGGGATTCTATCCTGTCTTTGTCGATGTCTTTTCCGTAAGCGGATTTTATCGACTGCGCAATCGGGTGGTTGGAGTAGTATTCCGCCGCCGACGCGAACATGAGGAGCTTTTCTTCATCACAGCCCTTCGGGCAGATTTTTTCTGCGGTGAATTTGCCCTCGGTGAGAGTGCCCGTTTTGTCAAACATCATTACGCTCGTCTTCGACAGAGCCTCAAGATAGGTGCTTCCCTTTACGAGTATGCCGTTTTTGGACGCTCCGCCTATGCCTGCAAAAAACGACAGCGGCACGCTGATTACAAGTGCGCATGGGCACGACACAACCAGGAATATGAGCGCACGCGATATCCACTCGGTTATGTTACCGGCAAATATCGGCGGAATGAGCGCCAGCGCAAGGGCAGAGAACACCACCACAGGAGTGTAGACTCTCGCAAACTTGGTTATGAAGTTTTCCGAGCGCGATTTCACAAGGCCGGAGTTCTCCACAAGTTCAAGAATTTTTGCTACGGTGGAGTCGGCATAAACTTTTGTGACACGCACATTGAGCACTCCGCTTATGTTTATGCAGCCGCTTGTGACGGAGTCGCCGACGGCTATCTCCCTCGGTGCCGACTCGCCTGTGAGGGCGGATGTGTCAAGTGTTGACGCGCCGTCCGTCACCACGCCGTCCACAGGCACTCTCTCGCCGGGCTTAACCAGGATTACATCGTCCACCGAGAGCATCTCGGGGTCAACCACCTCGGTTTTGCCGTCCTTTATAAGGTTGGCGTATTCGGGACGAATGTCCATGAGTGCGGATATCGATTTTCGGCTGCTGCCGACAGCGTAGCTTTCAAAAAGCTCGCCGACGTTGAAAAACAGCATTACCGCAACGCCCTCGAGATATTCGCCCAGGGCGAATGCACCGATGGTTGCAATTGTCATGAGGAAATTTTCGTCCATCATCTGCCCGTGGGTGATTTTAGAGAGTGATTCTTTGAGCACCTTGCCGCCGATTATCAGGTACGGCACCGCAAAAATTGCAAGGTTAATCAGCTTTGAATCAATATATCTTGATATTACCGCGGCAATTATCATGAGTATTGCGCTGATGATTATTCTTTTGAGCTGTCTTTTTTGTTTCTTGTTCATGGGGCACCTCGGTATTAAAATAAATTAAGTGAAATCAGAAACTTATCTCGCAATCAGGCTCTACCTTGTGAGCCACCTTGTCTGCCTCTTTCATCACAGCGTCAAACTTGTCGTCGTCCGCGTCGATTACAAGCTTTTCGGCAAAAAAGCTGAGCGTGCAGGAATTTACACCGTCGATTTTTTTGATGCCTTCCTCAATTTTTGCGGCGCAGTTTGCGCAGTCAATGTTCTCGATTTTCATGACTTTTTTCATTTTTCTTTCTCTCCTTAAAATTTTTTTGCTCGGATTTTATTCTTCAATATGATCCATGCCTTGGTTGATGATTGTCCTTACATGGTCGTCCGCAAGGGAATATATGATGCTTTTTCCGCTCCGCTTGAAGCTGACCAGTTTTGCCTGCTTGAGAATTTTCAGCTGATGGGATATGGCAGATATCGTCATGCCCAGGGTGGTGGCTATGTCGCACACGCACATCGATTCCTCAAAGAGCACATAGAGTATCTTTATCCTGGTGCTGTCGCCGAACACCTTGAACAGCTCCGCCAGGTCGTACAGCTCTTCCTCTGCCGGCATAATGCTTTTTGCTCTCGCGACGACATTCTCGTGTACCTGTACTTCGTCGCAGTGGGGTATATCGTTCACATTACAACATCCTTTCATTTGAATAACTGTTCAAATGTATTGTACGACTTTTTTTGCGATTTGTCAATAGGTTTTTCAAAAATTTTTTGATAACTTTTCTGATAACTGTAAGAAAGCAAAGAGAATGCAGTTGCATGGCAAGTATATTTGCATTGCACGGAATATTTATTTAGTTTCTATGCCCTCATCTGCCCGAAAAATTAAAATTATATTAAATGAAAAATTTTTACTTGTGTTCCCGACGATTATGGTATATAATTGAATGGATGAAAAAAGCGAGGAGAATCCATATGATTAATGTAGCAATAGACGGCCCCTCCGGCGCGGGCAAGAGCACTGTGTCGCGCGCGGTGGCTTCGGCGCTCGGGTTTATATACATAGACACCGGCGCAATGTATCGCACCGTTGCCTACAAGGCAGTGTCAAAGGGAATCGACCCGTCGGACGCGGCATCTGTCACCGCCATGCTGCCCGACACACGGCTTGACATAAAACACTGTGCCGACGGTCAGCATATGTTTGCAGACGGCGCGGACGTAACGGACAAAATCCGCACACCGCAGATATCCATGGGGGCTTCGGCGGTTGCCGCCATACCCGAGGTGAGGGCATGGCTGCTCAATACCCAGCGCGACTTTGCGGCAAGGAGCAATTGCATAATGGACGGCAGAGACATAGGCACCGTGGTGCTGCCCGATGCGGATGTGAAGATATTCCTCACGGCGTCGCCGGAGGCGAGGGCACGCAGACGGTATGACGAGCTGACCGCAAAAGGACAGAGCGTGAGCTTCGATGAGGTGCTGCGCGACATGACAGACCGTGACAGAGCCGATTCGTCGCGCGACTGCGCGCCGCTTGCGGCGGCTGACGACGCCGTCACGGTGGACACAAGCGACATAGACTTTGACGAGACGGTGCGCCGCATAACGGACATCATAACCAATCGGGAGGCGAGGGCATGAACAAAGGTTTTGCCACACAGCTTGTAAAGGGATTTATGAAGCTGATATTCCGCATAGAGATAAACGGCGCGGAGAATCTGCCCGAAACCGGCAGCTGCATGGTTTGCTCAAACCACATCAGCAACTGGGACCCGGTGCTGCTTCAGTGCTTTCTGCCGCGCATGATAAGCTTTATGTGCAAGGAAGAGGTATCGCATATTCCGCTCATAAACTCATTGCTTCGCTCACAGCATACCGTGTTTGTAAAGCGTGGCAAGGGCGACATAGGCGCGATGCGCGCGTGCATGAAATCCATAGACGACGGCAGAGTGCTCGGCATATTTCCGACAGGCACGCGCGAGAAAAAGCACCCGGGAGCAGAGCCGAAATCCGGCGCGGCGCTCATTGCCGCAAAGACGGGGGCGATTGTTGTGCCCGTGTCCATAAACGCCGATTACAGGCTGTTCTCAAAGGTGAAGGTCAACGTAGGCAAGCCGATTGATTATTCGTCACTGAGGGGTCAGAGACTGTCGTCCGACGAGCTTGCGAAAATGACGGAAGAAATTTATAACAAAATTAAAAATAACTATTGAGTAATTTGAAAATGTGTGATATACTATAATGGTTGTTGAAATATTGTAAGGGTGGTATCGCAGCTGTGAATGATAAGTCTTTGATTGTTGCAAAAAGCGCCGGCTTTTGTTTCGGAGTCAACCGTGCAATATCCGCGCTTGAAAAGGAATCGGAAAAATCGCCGGTCGCAACGCTCGGGCCCATTATTCACAACAATGATGTAGTGGAGCGTTTAGCTGCGCGCGGAGTTACCGTGATAGACGGCATATCGGCTCTGCCCGAGGGCGCAAGGGTGGCAATCCGCACCCACGGCGTTGACAGGGCAACCGCGGAATCGATAGCGAAAAGCGGCGGTGAATGCATCGACCTGACTTGCCCGTTTGTGAAGAAAATTCACAATATAGTCAGCGAAAAGCACGCCGAGGGCTTCACCGTAGTGATAGTGGGGGACAAAACCCACCCCGAGGTAATCGGCATTAACGGCTGGTGCGGCAACAGTGCGCTCATAGTCACGGACGAGAGCGAGCTGGAGGGCAAAATTGCACCCGATGAAAGGGTGTGCGCGGTCAGTCAGACGACCATGGACAGAAAAACTTTTGAAAAAATAATATTTTTTCTAAAAAACACTTGCCAAAACCCTATAATATTTGATACAATATGTAGTGCGACCGATGAAAGACAAAAAGAGGCCGCGCAAATAGCCAAGGATGTCGATTTGATGATTGTCATCGGCGGCAGTCACAGCGCAAACACAAAAAAGCTGTTTGACATATGCTCTGAGTATTGCAAAAATACTTATAAAATCGAAAATTTTGAGGATTTTCCTCAAGATATATATATACCAAGGAAAATTGGTATCACGGCAGGTGCCTCAACACCGTCGTGGATAATTAAGGAGGTAGTTTCAAGAATGGAAGAAATGATGAACGGCGAGACTTTTGCCAAAGAATTTGAGGAGTACGAAAAATCTCTGATCACTTTACATACAAGGGATATAGTAAAGGGAACTGTAATTGGGGTTACCGAAAAGGGCGTAAGCGTCAATCTCGGTTACAAATCAGACGGTTTCATTCCTGCAAGTGAGGTTACAGAGGATGACTCCGCAGATATCACACAGCTGGTTAAACCCGGTGATGAGGTAGAAGCATTCGTTGTCAGAGTTAACGATGTTGAAGGCGAAGTTACACTCTCAATGAAAAAGATTGAATCTATGAAGGGAATGCAGGAGATAGAAGAGGCTTTTGAATCCAAGGCTATTCTCGAAGGCAAGGTGACACAGCTTGTAAACGGCGGCGTCATTGTTGTTGCAAATGGTGTAAGAGTTTTTGTTCCGCTTTCACAGGCGAGCGACAGATTCCTTGCAGACCCCTCCGTGCTTTTGAACACAACCGCGTCTTTCAGAATCATCGATATCAAGAGATTCCGCGGCAAAACAAGAATTGTAGGCTCAATCAAATCTGTTATCAAGGAGCAGAAAGAGGCTCTCAGCGCAGAGTTCTGGGCAAATGTTGAGGTTGGCAAGAGATACGAGGGCGTTATCAAGTCTATAACGGATTTCGGCGCATTTGCCGACATCGGCGGTGTGGACGGACTCATCCACATATCCGAGCTTTCATGGTCAAAGATTAAGCACCCGTCCGAGGTTGTTAAGGTTGGCGATGTTGTAGATGTTTATGTAATAGATTTTGACAAAGAGAAGAACAAAGTATCTCTCGGCTTCAAGAAGGCTGAGGACAACCCGTGGAATAAGGTTAAGGAAGAGCTTTCCGTCGGTTCTGTTGTAGATTGCAAAATCGTAAGAATAGTTCCTTTCGGCGCATTCGCACAGATTTTCCCCGGAGTAGACGGACTTATCCACATCTCTCAGGTTGCCGACAGAAGAATCGGCAAGGTTGAAGATGAGCTTACCGTGGGTCAGCACGTACAGGCTAAGGTTGTTGAGCTTGATCTCGAAAAGCAGAAGATTGGTCTTAGCATAAGGGCACTCCTTGCTGACGAGGGCGCGGCAGACGATAATGCCGAGGCCGCACATGAGGAGCAGGCAGAGGCTCCGGCAGAGGAAACTGCTGAGCAGGAGACTGCCGAAGAGACAGCTGCTGAATAATATTTTGATTTGCAAAAAGGGCGGGCCTGACGGAACGCCCTTTTACTATTAGAAGAACGAGGGAGGTATGAATATGAGAAAATTTTTGATGTGCATTGTGCTTGCCGCTGTGCTTTGCTGCGCCGCGGGCGCGTCTGCGCGCGACATGGCTCTCGGCACAATAAATGATGACCACGACATGGCGGTGCTCGCAACGATAAGTGACATTAACGACGAGAACATAACTGCCGATGTGTACAATTCCGTCGGTGTGCTGCCGGGGGACAAAACAGAGCTTGCACATTCGGTAAAAATAAAAAAATTCCGCTACACATATTGCACCGAGCACGCTCAGGATTACAACACACCCAAGGTGGGCGACAATATATTCATATCCCTCAATTCTGCTGGACAATCCGGCGGCGAAACCCTGTATGAGGCTGTCGGTGCGGTGTACAAGACCGACACGGTGGATATACGCACACTCAGCGTCCTTGCGCCCGATGAGATGAAAAACAAAGACTGCATGGACGACATAGTGGCGGTGGCATATTACATCCGCTCCGACGGTATGCAAAAGGAATTTAATTTCGGCGACGGCACGGTGAGCATAACCAAGGACGGCAAGGAGATAAGGCTCTATCCGCCCGATGTGAAAACCCAGCTGCCGATAAAGTATATCGACAAGGACGGCAAGATAGTCTCAACCGACAAAAAGCAGGATGTGATAGCCGTCAATCCCGGCAATCCCATGGGCGGCATAGGGGCGATAGACCGCGGCTTCGTTACAAGCAGGCGGATAGTTGCCGTCGGCATAATCGCCGCAGGGCTGATAATAGGCATGATAGTGGTGTACATCGGCGCAACAAAGCGCAAAAAAATATAAGGTGGTAGATGACAGATGGAGCTTCGAGAAAAAACCATTGATTCTGAAAAAATATATGACGGTGCCATAATCAAGCTGACGCTTGACACGGTGATATGTCCCAACGGAGCGCAGGCAAAGCGTGAGATTGTGCGACACCCGGGCGGCGTAGGCGTGGTGCCGGTGGATGAGGACGGATATGTGTACATGGTGAGGCAGTATCGCATACCGTATGACGAGATTATCCTCGAAATCCCGGCGGGCAAGCTTGACAAGGGTGAGGACATAGCGGCAGG
>CAJLYL010000063.1 GCA_905210855.1 uncultured Clostridia bacterium | reverse complement strand
GGGTAGCCGTTACGGCGGATTAAAACAGCTTGACGCTATAATTCCGAGCGGCGAGATTATTCTTGATTTTTCTGTTTACGATGCGGTTAAAGCCGGCTTTAACAAGGTGATTTTCATAACGCGAAAAGATATTGAAAAAGAATTCAGGAGGATTATAGGCAAGCGCGTTGAAAATATGATTGACACTGACTATGTAATTCAGGATTTAAGCAATCTGCCCGACGGTGTATCTGTACCCGGCGGCAGAGAAAAACCGTGGGGTACGGGACACGCGGTATACTGTGTCAAAGATAAGATAGATGCATCGTTTGCACTTATAAATGCTGATGACTATTATGGCAAAGAAGCGTACAAGATTATTTGCGATCATCTTAAAAGCGAAAACGAAATGTGCATGGTTGGTTACAGACTTGGAAATACGCTTACCGAAAACGGCACGGTCAGCAGAGGCATTTGCGAGATTGAAAACTGGTATCTTAGGAGTATTACCGAAGAATGTAATCTTGACAAAAATTGCGGTATTCCGCTTGATACAACAGTTTCTATGAATATGTGGGGGCTCACGCCTGATGTCTTTGAGTATGTTGAAAATGATTTCAAATCCTTCCTTGCGAATATGCAGAATCCGTTAAAGGATGAATTCTACATTCCTACGGTAATTAACAACATGATACACAACCGCGGTTTTGACATAAAAGTACTCCAAAGCGGAGATAAATGGTACGGAGTAACATATCGTGAGGATAAGAAATTTGTCGGCGATGCGCTGACAGAAAAAATGCAAAAGGGATATTATGACGGAATCTAATAAATTAAAAGAAATATGTTCGCATTTTGAGATTGACACCAAAATAGAGCCTTACGGGAATGGGCATATAAACGATACATATTTGTGCGAAAGTGCGCCAAGATTCATTTTGCAAAAAATCAATAAAAATATATTCAAAGAGCCTGAAAATGTGATGGAAAATATCGTCAATATAACAAATCATATCGGCAAAAAGATAGAAGAATCCGGCGGTGACAAGTCGCGCGGGAATGACCGTTATTCGTACTAAGGACGGCAAAAGTTTCTACATAGACGATGATAATAATTACTATCGCATATATTCTTTTGTTGAAAATTCTGTGAGCTATGATTTTGTCGAAAATCCGATTCAGCTTTATCACTGTGGAAAAGCATTCGGTAGATTTCAAGCTATGCTTTCGGATTTTCCTGACGAACAGCTGAACGAGACAATTTTTGATTTTCACAATACGCCAAAAAGAGTAAAACAGCTTGAGGAAGTAATAAAGAATAATGCAGCAAACAAGGGCTTCGATGGCAGAAAAAGAAATTGAATTTGCATTGTCATACAGTTCATATGCCGATAAAATAACGTGAAAAATTGCAGACGGCACAGTTCCGATTCGAGTTACACATAATGACACAAAGCTCAACAATGTGCTTTTTGACAAGGATACAAATGAGGGGCTTTGTGTGATAGATCTTGATACGGTTATGCCCGGCTCACTTTTGTATGATTTCGGTGACGCTTTGCGTTTTGGCGCATCAAGCGGTAATGAGGATGAGATTGACCTTTCGAAAATTTGGTTTGATTTAGAAAAACACGAACAGTTTGCAAAAGGTTTTTTGGAGAGTGTGAAAAAAAGTCTGTAAATTTGATTCCTCCTATGATATTATTTATATTCTATCATAGAAGGAATCAAATTTACAGACTTTTTTTCACACTCTCGAGGGATTAGTTTATGTGTTAATTATTCTACTGTTACCGATTTTGCAAGATTTCTCGGTTTATCCACATCAAGCCCCTTTGAAACAGACACATAATATGCAATCAGTTGCAGCGGCACAACGGACACAACGGGTGTGAACAGTTCATTCATGCGCGGGATTGTGATTGTCTGTCTGTATCCTGTGTTGTCAAATCCTTCTGTTGTCACGCCGATTACATAAGCGCCGCGTGTGATGACCTCTTTTACATTGGAGTCCATCTTGGGTTTAAGCCCCTCGTTGGTGGATATCGCGATTACAACGGTGTCTTTCTCTATCAGTGCGATAGGGCCGTGCTTCAGCTCTCCGCCGGCATACGGCTCGGAGTGAATGTAGGATATCTCCTTGAGCTTGAGCGAGCCCTCCATTGCCACGGCATAGTCAAGCCCTCTGCCGAGGAAGAATGCGTCGCTCTCTTTGGTGAGGTCTATGCTCATCTTAGCTATTGTATCTTCGTTTTTGAGTGCCTCTTCAATCTTGCCCGGCAGCTCCAGCAATCCGGCTTTCAGCTCCTCCATCTGCTGTGTGCCGACCGTGCCTTTGTTCTCGGCAAGGAACAGCGCCAGGGTGTACATTGCAATAAGCTGTGTTGTGTAAGCCTTGGTGGATGCAACGGCTATCTCGGGTCCTGCATGGGTGTAGAACACATAATCGGCTTCCCTGGACGCGGTGCTGCCCACAACATTTGTGACCGCAAGCACTTTTGCCCCTTTTGATTTTGCAAGGCGCATTGCCGCGAGTGTGTCCGCAGTCTCGCCCGACTGGCTGACTATTACGAGCAGATTGTTTTTGCCGATGAGCGGATCTCTGTAACGGAATTCCGATGCGATGTCCGTCTCGACAGGTATCTTTGCCAGTCTCTCGATTGCCGCCTTGCCCACAAGTCCAGCGTGATATGCCGTGCCGCAGGCAATGATGTATATTTTGTCTATGTCCTTGATATCTTCGGCGGTCAGCGAATCGAAGCTGACCTTTTCGCCGAGTGCTATTCTGCCCGTGAGGGTGTCGCGCACAGCCTTGGGCTGCTCGTGAATCTCCTTGAGCATAAAGTGGTCGTAGCCCTCTTTTTCCGCTGCGTTTGCGTCAAAGGTTACGTTATATATGTTTCTGCTGATTTCCTCTTTGTCCGCGGTGAAAATTCTTGCCGAGTTCGCCTTGAGAACAACATATTCGTTATCCTCAAGCAGATAAACGCTTCTTGTTTCCTTAAGCACGGCAGGGATGTCGGACGCAACGAATTTTTCGTCATCGCGCAGACCGACGATAAGCGGGCTGTCCTTCCTTACTGCGACAATCTCATTGGGCGCAGAGGTGCAGAGCACACAGATTGCATAGCTGCCCGTGAGCTTGGATGTAGCCTTTATCACCGCGTCAAGAAGGTCGCCTTTGTAATAGTAATGAATAAGATTCGGGATTGTTTCGGAATCTGTTTCGGATTTAAACGTATATCCGTTTTCTTTGAGAAAATCGCGCAGTGCTTCGTAATTCTCTATAATTCCGTTGTGTACGACAGCTATTGAGCCGTCGGAGCTCAGGTGAGGGTGAGAGTTGACATCGGACGGTTCGCCGTGGGTCGCCCATCTGGTGTGACCTATGCCTACTGTTCCCTCTGTATCGGTGCCTTTAACCGCTTCGCGCAGGTTGGCAAGTCTGCCTTTGATTTTGCAGCACTTAATGCTGCCGTCCATGATGGCTATTCCGGCAGAATCATAGCCTCTGTACTCCAGTTTTTCCAATCCGTCAAGCAATATTGGAGTCGCCTGACGTTTTCCTACATAACCAACTATTCCACACATAAATTCTTCCTCCTTGTCTGACGGACAGCGTGCGGAAATGAGCGCAACAAAAATACACTGCACTCAAATTGCAGTCCGACAACATAATATAGGTTTTTACACCGGGTCGGATTTGTGACGCGGATTACTCCGCATTTTTGCCGACCGTTTACGGTAGTGTGAATACCGTGGGGCACCCGCCGAATGATTCGATAACTCCCCATCCTCGTCAACTGAAAGGCGAATTATAAAAAAACACACAAAACGCTTTTCAGTCCTGGCGCTCGCGCAACACAAAATTGCACTGACTACATTATATTACATAATGTGTCGCTTTGTCAATACAAAATATTGAACATATCATCAAATTCGGGCATATACTGTATCGAAAGGGTGATATATGTGAATAACGGCGGTTATGATAAAGATTTTTCAACAAGCGGCAGACGCATTTCGCGTGAGGAGCTTGAGCGGCAGATTGGTTCTATGGACAAAGGCGCGGTTGAGAAAAAGCTGCGCGACATGGGAATGAGGGATGTTGCCGACAGGCTCGGCAGAACATCCAATGAGGAAATCCTCAATATGTTGTCAAGAAATCCTGATATTCTGCGAAAACTGAATCAGCTTATGGGAGGAAGATGAGACTATGGCGGACGATTTGCAAAACAAACTCAACACAATTTTGAACAATCCCGATATGATGAAAACCATTTCGGAGCTGGCAGGCAGTCTCGGCGACAATTCGTCCGACAGAGCACAGGGCAGCGGTGCGGCGCCGTCGCAGAGCGGCGGCATAAGCGACGCGGCGATAAGCAATCTGCAAAACGCTCTTGCCGGCATAAACGACAGCTCGGACACGCGCATAAATCTGCTCAATGCCCTGAGACCGTATATGCGCAAATCACGGGCGGCGAACATGGATATGGCGGTAAAGCTGCTTAAGCTGACAAAGCTTACGACGCTTCTTAAGGATATTTAGGGGGAAGGCTTATGTATAAGAGATTTTACAGCGGATATGACGATAATCAGCCCGATGCCGGCGGTGCGCTTGCACTGCCGGAGAGTGCTGCGGACAGCGGTGAAAAAGCGGTCAGCTCGAATGATATGGGCGAAAACTGCGAATCCGACATTGCGGCAAGCCGCGGCGGAGAAAACATCCTCGGGCCGCTTGCTATTGACGATTTGCTGCTGATAGGTGTTTTGCTGCTTCTGCTGCAGCAGGACAGCGACGACAAGCTGATGATAATTATAGTAGGATTTGTTTTGATATCCGGCTTCCTGGTTTGATTACATAGGAGATAATCGGGGTGTACATTATGTTTTTGCAAACCGATAGCAGCCGCAGGTATGCGTGTGTTTGCAAAAATATAATGTACACCCCGAGACTTTGTGTATAAAGCTTGTGCTTTGGCTCGTGATATATGTTGTGTATCTGCTAGACACGCGCCCTGACGGCGCTATGGATCTCACTGACACACAACATATATCACGAGCCGGTGCATAAATCAAAACTTTGGCTGATAAAAAACGTCAATCACAGCATAGCAATACTTCTCCGGAGTATTCCGGTTGCGTGTGCAAGCAGAATGCCGTAGTTGGTGACGGGCACACCCTGAATATCGGCGCGCTCCATGCGGCTTTTAACCTCGCGGCGATTCAGCATGCATCCGCCGCAGTGTACAACAAGCGATATGCCGTCAAGGCAATCGGGAAACTCCGTACCGGAGCACACCTTTATGTTTAGCTCCCTGCCGGTGCATTTTTTCAGCGCCTTGGGTATCTTTACGGTGCCGATATCGCCGCATTGGCGGTGGTGTGTGCAGCCTTCTGCTATCAGAACCGTGTCGCCGTCTTTAAGGCTCTCAAGCGCCTTTATGCCGGAGAGCGCCATGTCGAGGTAGCCGTTGTATCGCGCCATGAGTATGGAAAACGAGGTGAGCGGCACTTCCTCGGGAACAATGCCTGACACTGGCGCAAAAGCCTGACTGTCCGTGACGACAAGCTTTGGTTTTTCGCCGAGCGAGGCGAGGGCCTTTTCAAGCTGCGTTTCTTTGGTGACTACGGCGATGCCGTCGGAATCGAGCACATCACGGATAGCCATCTGCTGGGGCAGTATCATGCGTGCTTTCGGCGCAGCGGCGTCAATCGGTGTAACCAAAACAACAATATCATTTTCTGATATCAGGTCGCCTATCATTCGGCATTCGGCATTGCCGCTCGGCTTGATTTTTCCTATCATTTCTTTCAGCTCATGTATATTTGTGCCGTGCGTTGCGCTCACGTTAATCTCGTTGGCTTTCAAGTCTTTTTTCGGCATGATGTCGCATTTGTTGTATGCAATGATATAAGGTATTTTTGCCGCTTCAAACGACTCTATCATGTTTTCGTCAAAGTTGTTAAGAACTTTTGAAGAATCTGCCACAAGCACCGCAATGTCGGTCTTGGCGAGGGTGCGCAGGGCTTTGTCTATCCTCTTTGCGCCGAGCTCTCCCTCGTCGTCTATTCCCGGGGTGTCTATTATGCACACGGGTCCGAGCGGCAAAAGCTCCATTGATTTTATAACGGGGTCTGTGGTAGTGCCCCTCACATCGGACACCACGGCAAGTTCCTGCCCCGTGACGGCGTTTACCAGACTTGATTTGCCGGCGTTGCGGCAGCCGAAAAAGCCGATGTGTATTCTCTGTGATGACGGTGTATCGTTAAGTCCCATGAATTTCTCCTTGTTCTCTTTTTAACCCGTTTGCTTTATTCTAAAATCTGAAATCTCTGCGGTTGGAGTTCTTTATGTCCGCTATGTTTTGCATGGCTTTTTCTCTCACAACATCTTTCGGAATCTTCTTCAGCTCTTTTTCTATAAGGTCAAAACCTATTTTTTTCGTTTCATCGGTTGCGTAGTCCATGAGAAATTCCGTCAGCGTCATAAGTGCATTGGGGTGACAGCAATTTAATATCTGACCCGATTTGCACAGGCTCATGAATCTGTCGCCCGTCCTGCCTTCGCGGTAGCAGGCGGTGCAGAACGACGGTACAAAATCCATGTCCATGAGCCAGCGGACAACCTCGTCGAGCGTGCGCTGGTCCGATACGTCAAACTGCTCGGAATCGTGAGGTCTTTCCTCCTCGGTGTAGCCGCCGACGGAGGTGCGCGACGCGCCGCTTATCTGCGATATGCCCACCTGCAGCGCCTTTTCGCGCACCGCCTGCGATTCTCTTGTGGAGATAATCATGCCGGTGTAGGGCACAGCCAGCCTTATGCAGGCGATTATTTTGAGGAACATTTCGTCCGATATGCCGTTGTCAAAGGTTGAGGGGTCTATGTCGTCTGCCCTCTTTATGCGCGGCACGCTTATCGTGTGCGGGCCTACGCCGTGCGCAGCCTCCAGGTGCTCTGCGTGCATCAGCAATCCGGCAAATTCGTACTTGTACATCTCCAGCCCGAACAGCACTCCCAGACCGACGTCGTCTATGCCGCCCTCCATTGCCCTGTCCATCGCCTCGGTGTGATAGGCATAGTTGTGCTTCGGCCCTGTCGGGTGCAGATTTTCGTAGCTCTCCTTGTGATATGTCTCCTGAAAGAGTATATATGTGCCTATGCCGGCGTCCTTGAGCTTTTTGTAATTTTCCACAGTGGTTGCGGCTATGTTAACATTAACCCGTCTGATTGCACCGTTTTTGTGCTTAATGCCGTATATGGTCTTTATGGATTCGAGCACATATTCAATCGGATTGTTGACAGGGTCCTCGCCGGTCTCAATGGCGAGGCGCTTGTGACCCATGTCCTGCAGGGCAATCACCTCGTCGCGTATTTCCTCCTGAGTGAGCTTTTTGCGCGCGATGTGCTTGTTCTTTAAGTGATACGGGCAGTAGACACAGCCGTTTATGCAGTAGTTGGAGAGATATAGCGGCGCAAACATAACTATTCTGTTGCCGTAGAATGCGAGCTTTATTTTCTCGGCAATTCTGTACATCTCTTCTATCTTTTCGGGTATGGGACAGGCAAGCAGCACTGCTGCTTCTCTGTGGGTAAGACCGCTGCAGCGGTAACCGTTTCCGGCTTGCTTCGGACGCGCTTTTTCGAGCAGAGCGTCTATCAGTTCAATGTTATTCTTGTTTTCTTCGGCGTAGCGGATGGTTTCGAGTATTTCCTCATGATTGATAAATTCCTCCGCCTTCATCGATTTTGGATTGTATACTGCCATAGTGTGAAAATTCCCTTCGTATAAAAAACTAATATATACTATTATAAACCTGTGTCGGCATTTCTTCAATAGGATTTGAACAAAAAATATTGCACATTTTTGTTTAAAAAATATATGCAAAATGCAAAAAATATGTGTATTTTTCAAGTTTATCCTTGCGTTTTGACATATTTTATGGTATAATTCTGACATAATTTTAACGATGTTAAAAGCTAAATATTTTCAAGGAGGTTCAGCATGGCTCACATTAGTGAATCCGGAGTTAAAAAGATTAACGAAATATGCGACAGATATGTTAATGAAAGAACTCCGCTTATGATGATTTTGAGTGACATTCAAAAGGAATACGGCTACATTCCTCTCGATGTCCAGCAAATCGTTTCGGAAAGAACCGGCATCTCCGTTGCGGAGATTTACGGTGTTGTTACATTCTATTCTTTCTTCTCGCTCAATCCTAAGGGAAGATACGTTATCGGTGTCTGTCTCGGCACCGCCTGCTATGTAAAGGGGGCACAGGGCGTTATTGACAAGTTCTGTGAAACTCTCGGCATAAAGCCCGGCGGTACTACCGAGGACGGAATGTTCACAATAGATGCGCTCCGCTGCATCGGTGCCTGCGGCATTGCCCCGGCGGTTTCCATCAACGGAAAGGTTTACCCCAAGCTGACGGTCAGCCAGGTTCCGAAAATTATTGAAGAATATCGTGTCGGAGGTGTGAACTGATGATAAAAACCACAGGTGAACTTGAAAACAAGATAAACAGCTGCACTGCCTGTCTTAACGCAAAAATCGACGGCAGCAGCGGTAAGAGGGCCGTTGTGCTCTGCGGCGGAACGGGATGTCTCTCGTCAAATTCCGAGGAGATAAAGGACAAATTCATATCTATAATAGAGAAAAAAGGTCTTTCCGACAGAATCACGGTTAATCAGGTCGGCTGCTTCGGCTTTTGCTCACAGGGGCCTTTTGTAAAAATCTATCCTGAGGATACGCTCTATCGCATGGTTACCATTGACGATGTGGAGACAATCGTAGAAAGAGACCTTATCAACAACGAGATTGTTGACGAGCTTCTTTATGAAGAGCCGTCCACCGGAGAAAAGGTGTCAAAACAGGATGACATAAACTTTTACAAAAAGCAGGAGAGAATTGCTCTGCACGGCTGCGGAACCATGAATCCGGAGAACATTGAGGAAGCGCTCGGCATGGGTGCGTACAAGGGCCTTGCAAACGCGCTTGCCATGGACAGGGCGGATGTTATTAAAAATATTCTCGACTCCGGTTTGCGCGGCAGAGGCGGCGGCGGATTCCCCACGGGCAGAAAGTGGCAGTTCGCTTATGCGCAGGACAGCGACGAAAAATACGTTGTCTGCAACGGTGACGAGGGCGACCCGGGCGCATTTATGGACAGGTCCATACTTGAGGGCAACCCCTTTGCGGTTATCGAGGGTATGATGATTGCCGGATATGCAATCGGCGCTAAGGACGGCTATTTCTATGTCCGCGCGGAATATCCCGTGGCTATAAAGAGGCTTAAAATAGCTGTGGAACAGGCAAAGGAGCACGGACTCCTCGGCGAGAATATTCTCGGCACGGGATTTTCGTTTAACGTACATATCAGACTCGGCGCGGGCGCATTTGTCTGCGGTGAGGAGACTGCTCTGCTCAACTCTATTGAGGGCAAGAGAGGTATGCCGCGCCCGAGACCGCCTTTCCCGGCAGTTAAGGGTCTGTGGCAGAAGCCGTCTATCATAAACAACGTTGAAACGCTCGCATGTGTGCCCTATATACTCCGCGAGGGCGTTGACGCTTTTGCAAAATTCGGCACGGTGCGCTCAAAGGGCACAAAGGTGTTCGCGCTCGGCGGCAAGATAAACAATGTCGGTCTTGTGGAGATACCCATGGGCACCACGGTGCGCGAGCTGGTGTATGACATCGGCGGCGGCATCCC
>CAJLYL010000062.1 GCA_905210855.1 uncultured Clostridia bacterium | reverse complement strand
AAAAAACACATACCAAGCCGACACAACAATTTTAACAGCGCACCGTCTCGGGGCATATGTTGTGTATCTGCCCGACACGCAATATATACCCATCGCCTCTGAGAAAGTATCACCGTAACAAAAGGAGACAAACCATGTATCTGAAAAAACTCACAATGGGTCTTTTTAAGACCAATTGCTATATATTCGGCGACGAAAATACACGCGAAGCAGTCATCATTGACCCGTGTACCCACGCCGACAGAATACTGAACGAGATTAAAGCAAGCTCGCTCACCGTGAGATACATCATCCTCACCCACGCCCACATAGACCATATGATGGCGCTCGATGAGGTGAAGGCACAAACCGGCGCGCCGATAGCCGTGGGCGCGCCCGACGCCGCCTCGATAAACAGCGCCAGCCGCTCGCTTGCGGAGCATTTTCACTCAACCGCACCCTCATCAAAGGCGGATATAACGCTCTCGGACGGCGATGTGCTCACGGTAGGCTCAAAAAAGCTTAAAATAATATCCACCCCCGGTCATACCCCGGGAGGCATATCGGTATATTGCGCGGACGACAAAATCCTCTTCTCCGGCGACACACTCTTTTTTGAATCCGTCGGCAGAACCGATTTTGCCGGCGGCAGCTTTGAAGCCTTGTCGGAATCCATACGCAAAAAGCTCTTTACGCTGCCGCCCGACACCGCGGTATACCCCGGGCACAGCGAATCGACAACCATACTTCACGAAAAGGAAAGCAATTTTTACATTTAGTTATGAAACTGATTACAAACAACAGAAAAATCGAATACGAAGCAAGAGAGCTTATAAACTCATATCTGCCGAAAACAAAATTTGAAGCCGCAGACTGCCGCCCCGACGAGGGAGACTATGCCATGGCAACGGTTAACGAATGTGACGGCAGATATGAGTATTTTGCCGAGATTTCGCTCGGCGGAAAGGCAATGCACAGCTCCGATTCGTCGCCCGAGCTCAGCAAGCTGCACATGGGCGCACTCATTGCGGATATAATGAACAGCCTTACGGGCGTCACCCTGCCGTGGGGAATCCTCACAGGCATAAGACCGGCGAAAATGATTCGCGAGCTGCGCGAGAGCGGACTTGCCGATGATGAAATTTACTCAAAATTCACCGGCGAATACCGCGTGAATCCGAAAAAAGCGTCGCTTGCCGCAGATGTGGCGCAGGCGGAGGAGCATATATGCAGAACAAAGCTTCCGAATGCCGTAAGCCTTTATATCGGCATACCCTTTTGCCCCACCAGATGTCTGTACTGTTCATTCACATCGCAGTCAATAAAATTTTCAAACACACTCACAGAGCCGTATATGCGCGCGCTCATGCATGAGATTGATTTTGTATCGGGATATCTCACCGAGAGGGGCATACCCATAGAAACCCTGTATATCGGCGGCGGAACTCCGACGGCACTTGATGAAAAAAATCTTGCGGCGCTGACGGAAAAAATCGAAAAATCGTTTGACCTGTCATCGCTGCGCGAATATACGATAGAGGCAGGCAGACCCGACACCATAACGTACGAAAAGCTGCACATAATGAAGCAATGCGGCGTGTCGCGCATAAGCATAAATCCGCAGAGTATGAACCAAAAAACTCTGGACATAATAGGCAGAAGACACACTCCGCAGGATATAATAAACAGCTTTGCCGCGGCGGAAAAATGCGGATTTCACCATATAAACGCCGACCTGATAGCCGGTCTGCCGAATGAAACGCCCGAGGATTTCAACCACACGCTCGATGAAATTAAAAAGCTGCTCCCGTCATCCGTGACCGTACACACCATGTCAATCAAGCACGGCTCGTATCTTGACAGGAATTACAGTATGTATACCCAAACCGCGGCGGATACGGTCGGCGCAATGCTCGACACCGCCGATTACGCCCTGCGCGCCATGGGCAAGCATCCCTATTATATGTACCGCCAGAAAAATATGCTCGGCAATCTCGAAAACGTCGGCTACTGCGGCGAGGGCGGCGAATGCCGCTACAACATATACATCATGGACGAGGTACAGAGCGTGATATCCCTCGGCGCGGGCGCGTCAACAAAACTTGTGAGCAGCGACCGCATAGAGAGGGTTTTCAATGTCAAGGAAGTATCGGAATACATAAAAAGAATTGACGAAATGATAGAAAGAAAGAAAAATCTATTTCTCGGAGGATTGTTATGAAAGACGGATTTGTAAAAGTGGCGGCGGCGACCTGCAAAATCAAGGTTGCCGACTGCGAATACAATGCGGACAACATCATAAAGGCGATGAGGGAAACAGCGGCAGCCGGCTCAAAGCTGACCGTTTTTCCCGAGCTGTCGCTCACGGGCTACACCTGCAGCGATTTGTTTTTTCAGTCGGCAATGCAGACTGCCGTTTGCAGGCAGCTGCGCCGCATAGCGGACGAATCGCGCGGCACCGAGACTGTTTTTGCCGTGGGGGCGCCGCTTGCGCACGGCAACAGGCTGTACAACTGCACGGTGATGATATACAACGGCGATATTATCGGCGTTGTGCCCAAATCATTCATCCCGAACTACAATGAGTTTTACGAGGCGCGCCATTTTGCCCCCGCCCCCGCCGAAAACGGCGAGATTACGCTGTTCGGCAGAAAATATCCATTCGGCACAAAGCTCCTGTTCAGGTGCTCGTCTCTGCAATCGTTTGTTATAGCGGCAGAGATATGCGAGGATTTGTGGACGGCTCAGCCGCCGTCAATCAGCCATGCCGCGGCAGGCGCAACGGTTATCATAAACCAATCGGCAAGCGATGAGGTCATCGGCAAGGACAGCTATCGCCGCGCCCTTGTGTCGGGTCAGTCGGCAAGGCTTATATGCGGCTATGTATACTGCGACGCAGGTGACGGCGAATCCACCACGGACATGGTTTTTGCCGGACACAACCTCATCTGTGAAAACGGCTCTGTGCTCTGCGAGAGCAAGCTGTTTGAAAACACGGTAATTTATTCCGAATTTGATACGGACAGGCTGCTGGGTGAGCGGATGAAGATGAACACCTATCCGTCGGGCGGCGGCGAGGGCTATCGCGAGATAGTCTTTGATATGAGCCCCGACAGCACCGAGCTCACACGCGCGGTTGCCCCTGCGCCGTTTGTTCCCGATGACGAGAACAACCGCCGCGAAAGGTGCAGCGCCATACTCACTATGCAGGCAAACGGGCTGAAAAAACGCATAGAGCACACCGGCGCAAAAAAACTTGTCATAGGCATATCAGGCGGATTGGATTCATGCCTTGCGCTCATAGTATGCGTGCGCGCTCTGCGTATGCTCTCGCGCCCGTCATCGGATATTCTTGCCGTGACTATGCCTTGCTTCGGCACAACCACGCGCACAAAATCCAATGCGGAAAAGCTCTGCGAATATCTGGGGACTGATTTCAGATGCATAGATATACAACGCACTGTAAGATGCCATTTTGACGACATAGGTCACGACGAATCGGACATGAGCGTGGTTTATGAAAACGGTCAGGCAAGGGAGCGCACCAAAATACTCATGGATCTTGCCAACAAGGACGGCGGCATGGTAATAGGCACAGGCGATTTGTCCGAGCTTGCCCTCGGCTGGGCAACCTACAACGGCGATCATATGTCCATGTATGGTGTAAATTCGTCAATACCGAAAACCCTTGTGCGCCATCTTGTCAAATACGAAGCGGATTTCTGCGGCAATGACAGCATAAGAGCGGTGCTGTACGATATCCTCGACACTCCGGTCAGCCCCGAGCTTCTGCCGGCGGATAACGACAGCATCTCGCAAAAGACCGAGGACCTTGTCGGTCCCTATGAACTGCACGACTTTTTCCTCTATTACGCCGTGCGTATGGGTTTTGCACCGTCAAAGATATATCGCCTGTGCGCATATGCCCTCGGCGATAAGTACGATAAGGCTGCAATCAAATACTGGATGAAGAATTTTTACAGGAGGTTTTTCTCTCAGCAATTTAAACGCTCCTGCCTGCCGGACGGCCCGAAGGTCGGCACTCTTACCCTGTCGCCGAGAAGCGACTGGCGTATGCCCAGCGACGCCGCGGCAAAACTATGGATGAATGAAGTTGAAAGCTTATGACCCGATTTATCAGACCGCTTTTTTTGCTGCTCCTCATTGCGGCAGTAGTATATAACATAATTTCATACAACACTCGCTACGAGAACCTATGCGACAAGCTCAAGGCAGCAGACAAAAGGGAGTTCTCCTTTGAATGTACGGCGGATGAATTCCCCATAATCAAGGACGACACCATGCGGCTGTACTGCACCGTAACAAAAACCGACTACCCTGCCGGAGACGACTACAAAATCCTTGTGCGCCTTCCGGCAGAGCTTTACGGCGAAGCGACAATCGGCAGCCGCCTCTGCTTCACATCTACCGTAAGCGTTGCCGACACCGCCATGAACTACGGCTCCTTCAGCTACCGCAACTACCTGAAATCAAAAAATACCGTCGGCATAGCCGAACCCGATTACGAAAAGGTCACAATCACCGAGAGCAAAAACTCCCTTGCGCGGCATATGTATGACCTCAGGCGCAGGGTTACGGCTAATATTGAAAAATACTTTGGCGGCAGCGAATGTGCGCTTATGAAAGCGATTCTCACCGGCGACAGGGAAAGCATATCCGAGGAGATGTTCGACTCCTACAAAAAGACGGGTATATATCACATTGTCGCCGTTTCCGGCTTGCACGCCGGAATATTTGTCGCGCTGCTCGCCGGCTGTCTTGCGCGCCTGCCGATTCGCCGCAGGATAAGAAATCTCATAGTCCGCTCCGCCTCCGTCATGATTGCCGTGCTCCTGCTTATGTTCACGGGCTACGGCGTGTCGGTCATGAGAGTGATAGTCATGCTTATGATTCTGTTTTTGGCAACGCTTGCGCGCAGGCACTATTCGCTGACCAACTCGCTCATTTTTGCAGCGATTATCATACTGCTGGCAGCTCCGTATCAGATTTTTTCGCTGTCGTTTCAGCTGTCTTTCCTGTCAACCCTCGGTTTGTCCGTTGCGCTCGGCATCTACCGCAAAAAAGCGCGTTTGCTTGACGAGAGCGATTTTATAGCCACCTCCGTTGTGATATCGCTGGGTTCTTTTGCTGCGACATTTTTGGTCAGCGTTTATAATTTCGGCCTGGTGTCGTTTGCAAGCCTTATGGCCAACATCGTCATCATTCCGCTTGCGTCATTTCTGCTGACAAGCCTTGTGGGCTTCTGCGCCATGACGTTTATCCTGCCGCCGAGAGTGCTCGGCGTGCTCAAATACATACCCCTTGTCCCGGCGCGCATAATCAACGGTGTGTCGGACATCATTTCCAAAATGCCGTTTTCGTCCGCGGAGATTACATTTCGCGGTACGCTGTGGGTTTTCACGGTTCTTTTGCCGATAGCTGCGGCAATATACGTTTTCCGCAGGCGAAAATCCGTCATGGCGGTGTGCGTCGCCCTTGTGATGATGGCAAATCTTGCATACGTATTTCACAACGCAGTAGATGACGACGTGAAGGTATCCTTTCTCAACAGCGGCAAGGGTGAGTGTACTCTGATAAGAGACAGCTTTGAAAAGGCGGTAATAGACTGCGGCTCGGCTTCGAGCAAGAACCCTGCGGACGATATCTTTGAACCGTATTTCCGCCACAACGGGGTGCAGACCATAAACAAGATGTTCATCAGTTATTTTGACAGCGACCACACCAACGCAGTGAACAAGCTTATGTACCGCGGCTATGTCAGGGAGATAGTGATTCCGCCGACATCGAATGTTCAAAACGAAAATGTACTTTTGGAACGGCGCAAGGTGCTCCACAGCGCCAAAGTCAACGGCGTGAAGGTAACGCAGATTCATGCCGGCTACCCGATACACGCCACGAAAAATGTAACCGTGTCGGTATACACCGACAAAAATCTCAAGCTCAAGGACAAAAACGGCTGCGCGGTGTATGAAGTTGACTGCGGAAACACAAGCTTTGTCCTCGGCAGCTGCCTCGGCGCCAAGGGTCAGGAGCTGCTCTCACAGATAGATTCCGACTGCGATGTGCTCAAGATTCCGTCATACGGCTCGCCGGTAAAGGCTTCGGGCAAATTCATACACTCGTTTAATCCCGAATATGCCGTCATAACTTCACCGCCCCGAAGCAAGTATTACATATTTGACAGAAGGATGGCAGAGCTTTTGACGAACCAGAGAATTAAATATGCGCGGACAGACATGAACAAGACAATAACCTTTGTCACCGACGGTACAAAAATCAAATCCGTGTCCGCTTCCGAAGGAGAATTGAGATGAAAACGGTTATAAACGACATAAAGACAAAAAATCTAAAGAATTTGTATCTTTTCACGGGCGATGAGATTTTTCTCGCGGAATACTACCTCGACGCGATGATAAAAGCCGCCGTGGACGACCCCGATGACAGCTTTAACTGCATGAAGATATCGCACGAAGAGCCCAATGTTCCGGAGATTGATTCATTCCTCAACTCCTACCCCTTTATGAGCGACAGAAAGGTGCTTATTCTGCGCAGCACGGATATCATGAAAAAAGCTTCGGACGAGATCAGGAAATACTTTTCGTCCGCGCTCGGCGCCATTCCCGATTATGCAACGGTGATTTTTCTTGAAAACAACATAGATAAGCGCAGTGTGATATACAAGGCAACGGCAAAAAACGGATATATAGCCGAGTTTCCCCTGCAAAAGGGCACAACGCTTGTGTCGTGGGTACAGAGGGTATTCCGCTCCTACGGCAAAAAAATCGATGACGGCGCGGCACAGTATCTGATAGATTCGTGCAACCCCGGCATGATAAACATTAAGTGCGAGATAGAAAAATTGGCCTCGTACAAGCGCGAGAATGACGTGATTACGCGCGGCGACATAGACGCCCTTGTGACAAAATCACTTGAGAGCAAGGTGTTTGAAATGGCGGACGACATAGCGCGCGGCAACATGAAATCCGCCCAAAAAAGGCTTGACGATATGCAGCGGCTGAATGTCAAACCGGCGGAGATTCTGCCTGCGATTTTTTCAAAATTCTCGTCCTATCGCAAAATTAAGCTTCTCTCCCACCTGCCGTCATATCAGATTGCGCAGAGGACAAAGCAAAGAGAGTATTTTGTAAAAAAAGACCTCTCAACGGTGCGCAGCTTATCATTTGAAAAGATAGACCGTGTGCTGCTGCTCTGCCAAAGCGCCGATTACAAGATAAAATCCGGCAAGGCGGACGGCAAAACGGAGCTTGCGCTGATGATGGCGCCGCAGGCAAAAAAATCGGAGTGAATTCCAGCGTTTTCACTCCGATTTTTTCTATCCGATGCTTTTTATGATTTTTTCAATTTCGTCTCTTTCAAAACCCTCGTCGAGCCACAGCACGTGCGCCTTGCCGTCATTCCATATTGCCAAGCGGCACTTGCCGCCATCCTCTCTTACGGTGACGGCAGCTCCGCCCATATCCACGGTCTCGACTGTCTCATAGTTGTTGTAATCACCGCTGATATCATCTGTGCAATCCTCAATGCGATACATGATTTTGTGCTCGCCGTCGGTATACACAATCTGCACAAGCTCGCCGAAAAGCAGCGAAGCACTGTCAAATGTATATCCCTGTGGCATATAGTCGGGAAGAGCAAAATCATAACCTACTTCCTTGCGGATGCTGTCGATATCGGCATTTTCCTCAATTCCGGGGGCAAGCACCGCGCCGCCCGAGGCAAGCTCGTCATCGGGCAGCTGACCGCCCTGCGGCGGTTCCGCCGGGTTGTCCGCCGCGGGGACGTTTTCTCCGTTTGACGGTTCGGTAACGGTTTCACCGACAGTCACACTGCCTTTCTCCGCGGTTTTCGGCGGATTCACCTCGGGTTTGACCTCGCCAACCGCACCTCTGTTTAAGGGGGATGTTGTCTTCGGTGCGTCGGTTTCGGTCTCCTGCGGATTGCCCGGCAGTACTGCCTCGGCTTCGTCCGTCTCGGGAAAATCCGCTTTGGGATTCGCTGTTGACACTATATCGCTTTGCGGCGGAATCACGTTTGAGTTCAGGCTGTCCTTAACCGAGGTGCCGACCGCATATATGGCGAGACAAGCCGCCACGGCAGACGCACAGCGGATATACACAAGCTTGGAGCTGTGTTTTTTCTCGTTTTCAGCCATTTTCTCCGATGCAGCTGCCATTATTTTGGCTCTGCGCCCGTCGGAGAGAGTTATTTTATCCATTGCAGCCCTGTATTTCGCGTTCAAAATCATCCGCCTCCTTCAAAACATTTTTAAGTTTTTCGCGTGCTCTCATGAGTATCGATCTCACGCCCGATTCCGTCTTGTTCATTATCCTTGCGATATCCGCGCCGGAATATCTCTCATAGTAATACATATATACGGCAATGCGGTATTTTTCGGGCAGAGACATAACCGCCGAGAGCACCTCGTTGTCCGCATGATAATTATCATAACTCGCCATGGAGACAAAATCGTCGATATTGCATTTGTTCCTGTTCCAGAAAAGGTTAATCCTGTTTTTGCAGATGTTGATTGTCACACGGATAAACCATGCTTTCTCATGCGAGGTGTCGGCAAAGGTCGGGTTCTTGTCTATGAGCTTCATAAACACATCCTGAACCACATCCTCCGCGTCTGCCCTGTTCTTGAGATATGTATACGCCACACGCATCACGGTGTCGCCGTATTTCTCAAGCAGAGCGGCAAAGTATTCTTCACTATCCAAGCCGAACCACCCCCATGTACCGTCAATAACCGGTCTTTATTTTATGCCCTTTATGACCGCATCAACATCGATTGAGCCGACATTGCTGCAATAAACCGAGAATGAATAACCGCCGTCCGTCCAGATTGCGCTCGCGCTATCCTCTCCGTCAACAGATGTTTTTGAACCCGTTCTCAATGTTACATCAATTCCGTTTACTTTAACGGCTTTTACGCTGTCATATATGTTGTAGTCGCCGCTGATGTCGTCACTGCCCTTTGCCATGCGGTAGAGAATCTCCGCGCCGTCAGCATTCTTATAGCCTATCTGTATGAAGTCATTTCGCATGGTTGACGCATAATCGAATGAAAATCCGTCCGGAATATATGACGGAAGCTTCACATCAAACGCAACCGCCTTTTCGGCAAGCTCGATTGATTCGTACTCCGTAAACGGATTGGGTATCTGCACGCTCTCGTCCTTGGAGTCAGCCTTATTTGCATCGCCAAAGGTTATCACTCTGTCGGCAACCGTGTAAACTTTTCCGCAGTTGAGCACGCTGAACATCTCTGCCGGCACATAAGTCTTGTCGCCCTTGAGTACTGGCGCTGCGCCCAGAGCCGTGGGCGCCGACATTCCGATTGCGGTTGACGACGCCATGTAGTAGTTGTCCTCACCGATGTACACCGTTGTGTTCACCTCGCCGTTGTCGAGCGTTATGCCCTGCTTTGCTTCATCCCATGTAACCTTGTAGCCGAGCTTTTCCGCAACCGACCGCAACGGCAGCATGATTTGCTTGCCCTCGGTGTAGATGCCGTCCGCGTCGATTTTGTCGCCGTTTATGACGACGGTGTAGTTTGGTGCCGATGTTGCCGCGGTGAGCAACGGTGCGTCGGCAAGCACTGGCGATGCGGATGTTGTTACGATTGCGCAAGCAAGAATTGTTCCGAATACTTTTTTCATGATAATCAGTCTCCTTCAGTCTCTGTTTTGGTTTTTTGTTGTTTTTGATTTTTTCTCTCTTTGAGGTCCTCACTACTAAAACAGATGACAAGGGAAAAGTGTTGCAAAAATTCAAAAAAAATTAATTTTATTTGCATATAAATATTTTCGGTAACTTGCGCATAGGCGAGGTGGTGTATATTTTATTTTGAGCGAGCGAGTTCTGCGCTACCGCACAGCTGCTGAGCGAGCC
>CAJLYL010000061.1 GCA_905210855.1 uncultured Clostridia bacterium | reverse complement strand
CAATCCCATGCCGCTGCGTTCTGCGCAGAATAATATCGCAAAATACGGCTTGCAGGATAAAATAAGCGTGCGCCTCTCCGACGGCTTGCAGTCGCTTGCGGAAAACGAGGCGGATGTCATCGTCATTGCGGGAATGGGCGGATTGCTTATGCGCGACATATTGAGCCGGGGCGGCTCGGTGATAGGCAGCGGCACTCTGCTGGCTCTTCAGCCTATGCTTGCCGCGCGTGAATTGAGGGAATATCTGTATTCAGGCGGATTTGATATCTGCGATGAATATGTTTGCCGCGAACAGGATAAATTTTATAATATAATCACGGCGCGGCGCGGAGATGGTACACATGATGAAGCTGACATAATCGTCGGCAGAAATTTGAGACAAAACTCGCCTGAGGATTTTGCGGCATATGTTGATTACCGCCTGAGGGTGCTCGGCAAGATAGCAGACGGCATGAAAAAATCCGCGCAGTCGTCTCTGCCCGAGCTTGCCGCGGTGGAAAATGAGCTGAAAATATTTGAAAAAGCGAGGGATATGCAGTGAAGATAAAAGAAATTGCACGTATGATAGAGGATAAATGTCCGCTCGGATATGCATTTGACCGCGACAATGTCGGCTTGCTTGTGGGCGATTGCGAAAAAGACGCGTCAAAAATTCTTGTCACCTGCGATGTGGATGAGTTTGTGGCGCAGGAGGCGGCGGATATCGGCGCAGATATGATAATATCGCATCATCCGCTCATGTTCAACGCCATAAAGCGCCTCAACGAGGACAATCCCGAGCAGAGGGCGCTGCGGATTTTAATCAGAAATGATATCGCCATGTACGCGGCTCACACCAATCTTGATGTGGCGCGCGGCGGACTCAACGACTTCATGGCGGAAAAGCTCGGCTTGAGCGATACTGAAGTGATAGATTTTGTCTGCGAGCGTGACGGCGAGGCGCAGGGCTACGGCAGATTGGCAAGGCTTGGGGAGAAAATAACCCTCGGCGAGCTTATGGAGCGGTGCAAGGCGGCATTCAACCTTGACGGAGGCAGATTTGTCGGCGAAACGGACGACATCATATCCACCGTTGCCGTAAACACCGGCGGCGGTGCAGGGATAATGGATTTGTGCATAGAGAAAAAGGCGGATGTTTTCATAACGGGCGATATTAAATACAATCCGGCGCGCGACGCATATGAGCACGGCATGGATTTGATTGACATAGCGCACTATGACACGGAGAAGATAGTCATGGAGTATTTTGAAAAATTCTTTGCCGACACCGATTTGCAGATTGTCAGGTCAAAGGCTAACAAACGAATTTTTAAAATATTTTCATGATCGAATCGTGCATAGGTGATGAACCTGTCATTAAGGCGGTAGGGGTTGATGATTCCATCGGCCCGGGCAAAATGACAACTTCGCATAAATAAACATTTATCGGAATATGATGTGTAGAGGTTTTATATTATGAATGAGAATACACAAAAATCAAATAAACAAAAAAATCGTAAAAATATTTATGTCGCAGTCGGCATAATCCTCGTTGTGCTCATTGCCGCGCTCACAACCGCCGCGGCATACACCGCCGCCGTCACGGGCGGCGACCGCATACTCGGCGGAGTGTATTCCGACGGGGTGAATCTCTCCGGTATGACGGAGAGCGACGCCGAATCGGCACTTGCCGATAACGCCGCGCAGGTGCGCGACGATATCGACTTTGTGTGCGATGATGTGCAGTTTGCCGTCAGTGCTGCTCAGATTGACCTGCAGCCTGATTTTGAAGCGAGCGCAAAGCAAGCCTATGAGTACGGCAGAGACGGCAATATAATTGAGCGCACAAAAGCCGTCCTCGGAGCAAAATTTATCAAAAAGCATTTTGACATGATATACAAATGCGACGAAAATCTGCTTTTAGCTGCTATTGAGGATAATATTGCCGATAAGACAGTCTCCGTGACCCCGTATTCGGTTGAGATTGGCGATGGCTGTCTTGTAGTGACAAATGCTGTCGGCGGCAGAGAGCCGCAGACGGACGGACTTGCCGAAAAGACGATAAAATACGCCGCTTATGAGAGCGATGAACCGATAGAAATAGTCCTGCATGATGTGGCTGCGCCGGATATAGATTTTGACGAGTTTTGTTCGCAGTATTTGCGCGGCGCGGCGGACGCAACCTACACCGAGCAGGACGGCGGATATGTATTCACCCCCGAGGTGCGCGGCATAAGTTTTGACAAAGCCGAGGCTAAGAGGATAATCGAGGAAAACCGCGCAAACAGTGAACCTTATGAAATACCGGCGGTCATCACCGAGCCAAAGGTTACCGTGGCACAGCTTGAAGATATGTTTGTGTCAAAGACTATTGCCGAGTATTCCACAAGCTATGCCTCCAGTGACGCCAACCGTGCGTCAAATGTCGCTCTTGCCGCGTCAAAGATAAACGGCAAGGTGCTGAACCCCGGCGAGAGGTTTTCATTCAACGGAGTTGTTGGCCCTCGCACAGCCGCAACGGGATTTAAGGTTGCCCATGTGTACGAGGGCGACAGGGTAGTCGACGGCATGGGCGGCGGCATATGCCAGGTGTCATCCACTCTGTACAACGCCGTGGTGCTTGCAGACTTGAAAATCGTCTCGCGCACCAATCACTCCATGCCGGTCGGATATGTGCCGCTCGGCAGAGACGCTACGGTTTCCTACGGGACGATAGATTTTGTGTTCGAGAACAACAAAACTCATCCCATAAAAATAGCAGCTGTCACAAACAACAGACGGCTCACGGTATCCGTGTGCGGAGCGGCGTCGGACAGGGCAGAGGTTGACATAATCACGGAAAATGCAGGGTATACTCCTTTTGCAACAAAGGAAATTCCCGATTCGTCAATGAAAGTCGGCGAAAAGAAGATAATAAAGAATGGAACTAACGGCGCCATTGTCAATTCATACAAGATTTACAGGAAAAACGGCGCTGCTGTTTCAAAGGAGTTTCTTGCCAAGAGTACCTATGTCGCCATTGCGCGTGAGGTAAAGGTCGGCACTGCGCCCGTCGGAGAGAGCGCGCCGGTGCAAAACGAAACGCCGCAGACTCCGCAAACTCCTCAGCCGCCGCAGCAGCCGAGCGAGACGGAAAAGCGCGATGATGCGCCCGAAACGAAGCCGGACGTGGTCGGAACGGATGACTCCGGCGCGGATAGCGAAGACGGCGAGTGATGTATCAAAAGTTGACATAAATGCAAATATGTTGTATAATAATCTAAAAAATAAACGGGAATTCAAGCTTGAGGTTTGGATTCCCTTGTACTATGGAGATGTTCATATGAAAAAACAGTTTAAGACAGAATCAAAAAAGATGCTTGACATGATGATTAACTCGGTTTACACTCACAAGGAGATTTTTCTGCGTGAGCTGATATCAAACGCAAGCGACGCCATAGATAAGCGCTGTTTCCGCGCGCTCACCGACGCAAGCCTTGCGCCCGAGGGCGGATATTTCATCCGCATAGACCGTGACAAGGAGGCGGGGACGCTCACCATAACAGACAACGGATGCGGCATGACAGAGGCGGAGCTTGAGAAAAACCTCGGCACAATCGCCAAGAGCGGTTCGGGTGAGTTTAAGGCGGAGAACGGCTTCGATGCGGACAGCGGTATAGATATAATAGGTCAGTTCGGCGTGGGCTTTTATTCCGCATTCATGATTTGCGACAGGATAGAGGTTGTCAGCCGTGCTGTCGGCGAGACCTCGGCAAACAAATGGGAATCCGAGGGTGCGGACGGCTACACCGTAACGCCGTGCGATTATGATGAAATCGGCACAAAAATCACCCTGCATATTAAAGAGGACACCGAGACTGACAAATACAGCGAGTTTTTGGAGGAATTCAAGCTTAAAAATCTCGTGAAAAAATATTCCGACTACATCAGATACCCTATTAAGATGGAGGTGGAAAAGCAGCGCAAGACTGCCGATTCGGACGACAAAGACCCCAAGTATGAGACATATACCGAGGTGGAGACTCTCAACAGCATGGTTCCGCTTTGGCACAGAAATCCGTCGGATATCACCGCGGACGAGTACAACAATTTTTATAAGGACAAGTTCTTTGATTACACCGAGCCTGCCAAGGTGATTCACTTCAAGGCAGAGGGCACGGTGTCCTTTGAGGCGCTGCTCTATATCCCGAAAAAAGCGCCGATGAATTATTACAGTAAGAACTACGAAAAAGGGCTTCGGCTCTACTCGAGCGGCGTTATGATTACGGAGAAGTGCGAATCGCTTCTGCCGGATTATTTCAGCTTTGTAAAAGGTCTTGTGGACAGTCCGGATCTCAAGCTCAATATATCGCGTGAAACTCTTCAGCACGACCATCAGCTCAAGGTTATTGCAAAGAATATTGAAAAGAAGATTAAATCCGAGCTGGTCAAGATGATGAAAAACGACCGTGGTGCATACGAGGAATTTTTTGCGGAGTTCGGCTTGCAGATTAAGTACGGCATTTACACCTCTTACGGCATGAACAAGGATTTGCAGGATTTGCTGATGTACAAGTCGTCGGATGAGAAAAAATATGTTTCGCTTGCCGAGTACGCCGAGGCCATGCCCGAGGGTCAAAAGAACATTTACTATTCCTGCGCCGAGACCATAGACGCCGCGGATATGCTGCCGCAGACGGACGCGGTGAAGTCCAAGGGTTACAGTGTGCTCTATTTCACCGAGGAGATAGACGAATTCACAATCTCCATGCTGCGCGAATTTGACGGCAAGCAGTTTGTCAATGTGTGCGCGGAGAATGTGGACATATCCACTGACGATGAGAAAAACGAGATTAAGGAAATTAACGATAAATCGGAAGAAATGCTTAAGTTTATGGCGAAGAGCCTCGGCGACAGTGTAAGTGCGGTCAGGTTCACCAACACATTGGGTGATCATCCCGTGTGCCTGTCAAGCGAGGGCGGCATATCCACAGAGATGGAAAAAGTGCTGAGCAAGATGCCAGGTGCGGAGTCCGACTTTAAGCCGAAAGCCGAGACTGTGCTCGAGATCAACTCTGCTCACGCCATTGCGCAGAAACTAAGGGATTTGTACGAAACGGACAAAGACAAACTTTCCGACTGCGCACAGATTTTGTATGCGCAGGCAAGGCTCATCAGCGGACTTTCCATATCCAATCCTACGGAACTCAGTAACAAGATTTGCAATCTTATGCTGTAATACTGCTGACTGAGAGGTTGTCAATCGCGACCGCTTTGCAAAAATTGTATACCGTATGAGGTAGGTATATTTTATTTGTACGCATGAAGTTTTGTGCCGTCAGTGTATGTGTTTTTTATCCCTGCCGTCTCGGACAGCAGTGCGGTAGCGCTGAACTCGCCGCCTAAGAATAAAAAACACATACACATCCTTTGACGGAATATTTTCTGCGCAAATTGTATACCGTCTCGGACACAATCTGACAAAAAACAGGAGGAGAAAACATGAAACTTTCAAAAGCACTGTTCAGCAGACTTTTTATAGTCGGTTTTGCCATATTGGCTCAGCTGATATTGTTTCTTTTGATAATTTCACAGCTTAATGATTATTTCACGCTTTTCAGCGCATTTATGAATGTGATAAGCTTCATAGTCGTAGTTGCCATAATCAACAGAGACATGATAACCGAAGCGAAGATTCCGTGGATAATCATCACTCTCCTGATGCCTGTTTTCGGCACGGTTATATATCTTACATTCTCGGAGTACAAGCTGTCGCGCAAGCAAAAACGGACTCACAAGGCAGTTGCCGCTCATATTGACGGCTACTTTGCCGAGGACGGCAAGCGCCATTTTGCCGTGCAGGCAAAGACGGGCAAATATAAGGGACAGTTTGAATATATCCGCACGGTGTCAGGCAAAAATGCTTACGAAAACACAGCCGCGCGTTTTTTTGCGATGGGCGAAGACTTTTGGCAGTCGCTTGTTGAGGATTTAAAAAAAGCGGAGAGATACATATTTATGGAGTATTTCATCGTTGAGGACGGCGTCATGTGGGAGTCGATATTTGAGATTTTGCGTGCCAAAGCGGCGGGCGGCGTAGAGGTCAGATTTATGTATGACGACCTCGGTTCTGTCAACACCCTGCCGTGGGATTTTGATCGTATTATGCAGAAATACGGCATAATCTGCGTGAAATTCAACCCGTTTCGTCCGGTTATATCGGAGCGCCACAACAACCGCGACCACCGCAAGATAACCGTCATAGACGGAAAAATCGGCTACGTGGGCGGTGTGAACATCGCGGACGAGTATATCAACGCCAAGGAGCGTTTCGGCGTGTGGAAGGACACTGCGGTTCGCCTTGAGGGCGAGGCGGTGTTGAGCCTTGCGGCATTATTTTTGCAGGGTTATGACGCGCAGACGGAGATTGTTGAAGAATACGCGGCATACCTCGGCAGGCGCTGCCGGGTAAAGGAAGCGCACGGAGTTGTCATGCCCTATGGCGACGGGCCGCGTCCGGCATACACCGAGTACATTGCCGAGAACATTTATCTCAATCTGATAAATACCGCGGAGCGCTACATCTGGATAACCACGCCTTATCTCATAATAGATTCTAAAATCGAAAACGCTCTTAAAAATGCGGCGATGCGCGGTGTGGATGTCAGGATAGTCACTCCGCATATTCCGGACAAAAAAACTATTTTTGCCCTCACGCGCTCTTACTACAAGCGTCTGACGGACAGCGGAGTCAAGATTTTTGAATACACCCCGGGTTTCATTCACGCCAAACAGACCATATGCGACGATGACATAGTTATGGTCGGCACGGTCAACCTTGATTACCGCAGTCTCATACATCACTATGAGTGCGGTGTGCTTATGTACAAAGCGGACTGCACGGCAGACATAAAGGCGGATTTTGAAAAACTGTTTTCAGTGTCAGCCAACATGAAAGATTTCAGGCAGCGCGAGATTGTGACGCATTTTTGCAGAATCGTCACGGCATTTACGCCGCTGCTGTAAAGGAGAATTTACGATGTACAACAAACTAACCCAAGCTGACATAAAAAAGATGGAAGAGGAAATTGAATACCGCACGGTCACCCTCAGATACAAGCTGCTTGAAGAGGTGAAACGCACCAGGGCATTCGGCGACCTCAGCGAAAATTTTGAATACAAAATGGCAAAACAGCAGAAAAACAAGAACGAGAGCCGTATAAGGTATCTCAAGAACATGATTCGCACGGCGAATGTCATAGACGACAAATCCGCCGATGACGAGGTGGGCATATTCGATACCGTTACTCTTTTTATGGAGGACGACAACGAGGAAGAGACATACACCCTTGTCACAAACATTCGTGTGAATGTGCTCGAGGGGCTTATATCCACCGATTCGCCCGTCGGCAAGGCAATAATGGGGCGCAAGCTCGGTGACAGGGTTAAGGTGCAGGTCAACGACAATTATTCCTACAATGCGGTCATCAGGAACATAGCCAAGGGCAATGACGACGGTTCAATACCGCTGAAAGCGTATTGACGGCGGAGCAGAGGAGGGATGAAATGAAACCGATAGGATATATTCGCTCGGATTTCGGCACGAAATTCGGTGTGCCCCGTCAATCGGGGGTTGCGCCACAGCTTGAATCACGCATAATCTTCAATGAAGAGTACCGCGGCGAGCAGGCTTTCAAGGGGTTGGAGCAATTCAGCCATATATGGATTCTGTGGGAGTTTTCTCTCAGCAAGGACAGCAAAATTTCGCTGACGGTGCGGCCGCCGAGGCTCGGCGGCAATGCACGTGTCGGCGTTTTTGCGTCGAGGTCGCCTTTTCGTCCGAATCACATCGGACTGTCGAGCGTTAAGCTGGAGCGGATAGAACATGACGAAAATCTCGGCACTGTGCTGGTCGTGTCGGGTGCGGACATAGCGGACGGTACGCCCGTGTTTGACATAAAGCCGTATCTTCCGTACACGGATTGCCACCCAGAGGCAAGCGGCGGTTACACGGATTCCCTCGGTGACGCAAATCTCGATGTGGTGTTTGAGAAAAATGCCGCGGCGGAGCTTACGCCGCAGATTAGAGAAAAGCTCATCCGTGTGCTCTCGCTTGATCCGCGCCCGTCATATCAGAATGACCCCGACAGAGTGTACGGCATGGAGTTTTGCAGCTATGACATAAGGTTCACGGTGAGCGGCGGTGTTGTCACGGTTTGCGCAGTTGAGGCTATTTGACGGTGTACACTGTGCCGGGGTATATATATTATGTTTTGAAAACACACGCATACCTTTGGCTGCTATCGGTTTTCAAAGCATAATATATATACCTCGGCTTTGCAAAAATTTGCGTTTTGCGATAGGGGTTATGACCTTATCGGCCCGATTGATTTAAAACCTTGCACACATAACCCCCTCTCGGCATAGTATGTTAGTGAAGTTTATTCAAGCTTTAGTAGTATAGGAGGAGTTATTATGAGCGACAGAGCTTTAGGCGGATGCAATCCGTGCAACGGCAACTCACCGGACAGCGTGTGCATAGAGACATACAAAGTGTACGATTCCTGTCGGGATAAGGAATGTGTTGAGAATATCAGGGTGTATCTTACGGAGGCGGGTCAGAGTATAGTTGACAGGTCAATCAACATCAAGTGCCGCAAATCGGAGATTATCTGGATATATTCCGATGTGGAGCCCGTGCCCTTTAATCGCGGATATTACACCGTTGACCTTAAATTCTTTTTCAGAATTACGCTCGATGTATTCACGGGCGTGAGCCGTCCCACGGTTGTTGAGGGTCTCGGAACCTTTGACAAAAAGGTTATCCTTTTCGGCTCCGAGGGCAACGTAAGAACCTATTCGTCAAAATATAGGTTCAATGATGCCGATGTTCAGCTTTGGCACAAAAACAATCTTCCCGTGGCACAGACAGATGTGTGTGACAGCGTTGCCGCCCGGGGATGTAAAAATAAGCTTGCGCGGTAGCTCGCGCAGGTATATTTAATTTTGGCTCGCTCAGACAGCTGTGCGGTGGCGCAGAACTCGCTCACTCAAAATAAAATATACCCGCTCTCTCCCATGTGTAAGTCAGCGCGCCGTCTCGGGGCATATATTGTGTTTTCCAAACACAATATATGCCCCTCCCTTTAAGTAATTTCTGCCTAAATATTACTAAAAAACTTTGTTTTAACTATTGACTTTTTTGGCATTTAAGTGTACAATGTATCTGTATACATATATACAAAAGTTTCTCACAATGTCTATTGAGAAAAATGCGTTTTTACAGGAGGAAAGATTTATGAAGCTAACACCAATCAGACGCATGATTTCTGCACTGGTAGCCGTCGCAATGCTTGTGACGATGCTCCCTGCGACTCTTGCGGCTTCGGTGGATTCTTTTGTCGATTTTCCGACAGGCTGGTCTGCGGCGGCAATGACGTTTGCCGTTGATAACGGACTGATTAACGGAAAAGAAAACGGAAGAATTGAGCCGGAGGCGAATTTGACGCGTGCGGAAATGGCGGCAATCATCAACCGTGCATTCGGTGCACAGACTACGGCTGATATATCGGCGTTTTCCGATGTGTCCCAGAGCGAGTGGTACTACACCGAGATGCAAAAGGCTGTTCAGATGCAGACCTTTACCGGTGATTCCGACGGCACCCTCAGACCAAACGACAACATAACCCGTGAAGAGGTTATGGCTGTGCTGGCAAGGGCGCTTGTTATAGAAAATTCGGATTTCTCGCCGATATCCGGCGCTTTTTCGGATGCCGCTTCCGTGAGCGAATGGGCAAGACCTTACATATCCGCCATCATAACCAACGGCTATGTCAACGGTTATGAGGACGGCACGGTGAGACCTCTCAACCTCATCACGAGGGAAGAGTTTGTTCAGCTCATGTACAATATTTTCAAGACATTTATCACAGCGCAGGGCGACTATCACCTCGTTGCGGATAACGGCTGCGTCATGATAAACACCCCCGGGGTTGTGCTTGAGGGCGTTACGGTAAACGGCGATCTTGTGCTCGGCGACGGCGTCGGCTCTGGCACGGTTTATCTTAAGAATATCACCATAAAAGGGCGTCTGCTTGCAAGGGGCGGCAACATCTCCTTAATCAACGTCACAACCGGCGGCGGAGTTGTTGTCAAAAATGTAAACGGAGAAACGCATTTTAATAACTATAAAACAGAACCGGTATTCACAGGTGTTAGGGAACTTACCTACACCACCTACAAAACCGCAGGCACCGTTATCCCCGGGGGCGGAGGAAGCGGCGGCGG
>CAJLYL010000060.1 GCA_905210855.1 uncultured Clostridia bacterium | reverse complement strand
AGAAACGCCATATATGAATGGCGTGCAAAATACAACAAAAAATCGAATAACATACCGAAGATATGCTTGGGTTTTCTTACCCCCAATGAGGTACTTGATAAATACCTTGGAGTGATGCAGTGCAAGCAGGCACAAAGCAGAAAACTGCTTGTGCCGTGCGATATTATATCATATGTGCTTTGTCAAGGTAGACAGTAGTATTTTCTGCGAAAATCTACACTGCTCCACCTTGACAAGAGAAAATGGAGAGTGCGCGTTTTTATTTTTAAGAAAAGTGTCACCCATCATTGACAATTGAACAAATTTTGTAATCATTATTGTAATTATACATTGACATTTCGGATTTTGTAATGTACAATATTGCAATCAAATATTAATTACAATATTGTGCTCGATTGATTTGCTCGGGTCGATGTGGGCATCGACCCCTACCGTCAAACGCCGATTCTGCGCAGAGGCGAGGGGGTGTGTATTTTATCTTTTGTGACAAAAGCTCTTCGCCGACGGATGTGTATGTGTTTTTTATTCTCAGACGGCACAAGTTCTTATGCGCGTCAAAATAAAATATATACCGCCGAGCCGGTATGCAAACTTATTCTTACATTCCCTCCGTCAGAGCACCGATTATTTTTCAAAAAATAATCAGTGCCTGACACCTCCCCTTGCACAGGGGAGCCTAACGCACTAAGCCAAACCGTCAACAAGGGTGCGCCTCAGCATCATCCCTTTACAGCCCCGACCATGACGCCCTTGGTAAAGTATTTCTGTATGAACGGATAAACACACAGAATGGGCACTACGGACACTATGATGACAGCATATTTTACGGTTTCGCTGACAAAGGAGGAATCTCCGGCACCGACGTCCATAGCGGTTACCATGGAGGAGGTGTCGTTGTTGATGAGAATCTCGCGCAGTATCAGCTGAAGCGGAAATTTGTTTCTGTCGGTGAGATAGAGCATGGCGTTGAACCATGAGTTCCAGTGAGCAACCGCGTAGTAGAGGGTTACCACCGCAACGGTAGCCATGGACAGCGGCAGAATAATCTGCCAGAGTACACGCAGGCTTGAAGCGCCGTCTATCTTTGCCGATTCCTCAAGGCTCTCGGGCACAGCCGCAAAACCTGTGCGCAGCACAATCATGTTGTAGGTGCTGATGGCGCCGGGCACTATGACCGCCCAGAGGGTGTTCTCCATGCCGAGCTGAATGATGTTGAGGTAAGTCGGTATCATGCCGCCGGAAAAATACATCGTGAACACAATGATAATCGTGAGCGCCTTGTTAAGCATGACATTTCTTCTTGAGAGAACATATGCCGCAAGGCTTGTCATAACCATGTTGAGCGCAAGCCCGAACACGAGTATGAACAGTGTGTTGCCGTAGCCGCGCAGAATCATGGGGTTCTTGGCCATGAGCTTGTATGCGCTGAAAGAATAGCCGTCGGGCCAGAGAAGTATGCCCGAGTGCGCGCTGAGCAGCCTTGCGTCGGAGAATGACGCGCAGAGCACGTGCCACATGGGGTAGAACATGACAAACATCATGACAAACATGAACACAATGTTGAACACATTGAAAACCTTCTCGCCCGTGCTGATTTTGATTTTGTTGTTATTCATTACAGGCACCCCCTTACCACAGCGAAGTCTCGGAATATTTTGCCGAAATTCTGTTGGTGAGCATGATGATGCCGAAGTTCACCACGGAATTGACAAGACCGACAGCAGAACTGTATGACCAGCTCTGCTGACCGAGACCTACACGGTATACATAACTTGAGATTACATCGCTTGTTTCATATATGAGAGGGTTGTACAGAAGAATAATCTTCTCGTAGCCGACGCTTAGCAGCGAACCCATGCGCAGGATAAACATTATAATAATGGTGGGTGCGATGCCCGGCAGCGTGACATGGAGAGTTTGCTTCCATTTGCCGGCTCCGTCTATCTTTGCCGCCTCGTACAGCTCCTGGTCGATGCTCGAAAGCGCGGCGAGGTAGATAATCGACCCCCAGCCTATCTCCTGCCATATGCCGGAGAGGACATATATGGGCACAAAGCATTCCGGCCGGCTGAGCATACCGATGTTTTTCGCGCCGAGTGCCGTCGCAAGCTGAAAGATGATTCCGCCCTGGCTGACAAAGGTCTTGATGAGTCCGCACACAACGACAAGTGATACGAAGTGCGGCAGATAAGAGATTGTCTGTGCCACCGACTTGAATTTTGCGTTGCGCATCTCATTGAACAGCAGCGCAAGGATGATAGGCGCGGGGAAACCGAACACTATGCTTGTGATGCTGATTACAAGAGTGTTTTTGAGTATTCGCGCAAAGTCGGGTGCGGTGAAGAATTTGATAAACTGATCGAAGCCGACCCATGGGCTGCCCAAAATGCCGAGTGACGGCGAATACTCCTTGAATGCGATAACCGCGCCATACATCGGCTTGTAACAAAAAATTATGTAATAAGCCAACACCGGTATCATCAAAAGATAAAGCGGATAATTTCTCCTCATGTCCGACTTTAATCTGTAACCGAAGCTCAGCTTATCAACTGTCGCAGCCGCATTACTTGATTTAGCCATTAAAACTTGCTCCCTTCATGTTGTTTTGATAATTGCGATATGCACAAACTTGTTTTTACAGCCCCCCAGTCACCTACGGTGACAGCGGTCTCAGCTCCGCTTCGGTCGGCGCTTGAATCCCTCCACCGCCTGCGGCGGTCCCATTCTCAACTGCCGGTTCGGTCGGCGATAAACGGTTGCCACCGGCAACCATCGCCCCTTTAGGCAAGGGAGGCTTTCTTCATCAGCACAAACTATTCGGCTGAGTGAAAGGGTTAAAGGGAGCTGGCGGCGTAGCCGTCTGAGGGATTCAAAAAACAATATATTCGGGCATTAATTCTGCCGCCGAATAATCTCTGCCTCTATGTCGTATTCATCGTTGTTGTAATCGCGGAAGGAATTTTTGCCGCCGCCCGTCTTTGCAGCCGCAGACGGCTGACCCTGCGCCGCGGCGCGGCTGTTGCGCAAAACCGAATCCATGTATCGGAAGGCGGCCTTGCCGGTGTTCACCACCGTGGTTTCGTATGCCCTCATTATCTCCTCGTCGCTCGCTTTCAGCTCGTTCACCCACGATTTGAGCAGTTTCAGCTCCGATTCGGTGAAATCTCTGCCGCTGAGCTTGAACATCGCCTTGTATTTCTTTTCAAACAGATTCTCTTTGTTGCGCTGGCGGATAAAGGCGGACGCCTTTGCCGCGGTGTTTATCTCGTTGTCCGCCCAGGAGAGGGCGACTTTTTCTATATATCTCATGTTGCTCTTGCCGGCGGATACGCAGTATTCCAGCAGCGAGAAAATCACCTCCGGCGGAAACTTGAGATAATCGTAAAACATATAGATTATGTTCATGTCGTTGGTATTCAGCGTTTTGTTGAGCAGCTGAGACGACAGCGTGAACAGCTGCTTTATCTTCTCGTTGCCCTGCATGGCCGTCATCAGATCGGAGCGCGAGTACGCCGCGGTGTTTATCTGCGCCTTGCCGCTGTCCGCCTTGGCTTGAGCATTCTCGTATTTTTCGGCGCTTTTGTCCTCAAACGAATCAAAAAGCTCTATGTTATAGTCGTTTTTTTCGTTTTTGGAAAAGCGCAGCACTCCCACGCTGTCCCAGTATTTGAGCGCGCTTATGACATCGGATTGAATCATGTTGAGCACCGAAGCGATTTTTGAAACCGACATGGGCGATTCGGCATATGCCAGGCGCAGACAATACAAATAGACCTTGACAAAGGAACCGTTTGCATCGCACATAAAACGATCGACAAAATCGTTTTTTACGCAAAAATTATCACTTTTTTTAGTTATATTAAGCACTGCCAAAATATCACCCCGCAAAAATTCACACAATTATAATACAGTATAACATATATATCGCAAAAAAGTAAGGGGTTTGAGCGAAAAAAAGCAAAAAAATTCTGCAGTTGTCAAACATATGGTCCATTTTTTGAAAAAAAATTAAGATTATTTCAAGAAAACCTGTAAAATAGGCACATTCAAAAGATTTTCAAAGCAAATTTACTACTAATTTACTACTTTTGACGGAAAGACCTTTGATATAACCGTTGAAAATTTTTTGAATTGCAAGTACAAAACAAAATATTTGAAAAACGGCAGATAGAAATATCTGTCTTTTTTTGTACCTTGAAACGAAAGGAATTTTGAAAATGAAACAGAAAAATAATGAGCAGCTATGCCCTAAATGTCAGACGGGCTATGACACATATTTACTCGATAATAAAAGTCCGTTTTGCCCGTACATTCATTGTCACAAAGGAACGAGCTGCGCAATGTTCAAACCGTTAAAAGAAAATACAGACCGAGAGCGTCAGGATTGATAAAAAATCCCGACGCTTTTTTAATTTCAGAGGAAAGGAGATTTTTTGTAATGGCAGTTTTCAGAATAAACAAGACGCAAGACTACACCGTGATGTCAAACTTTCACTTAAAGGACAGAAGTTTATCCTTAAAGTCGAAAGGACTTTTGTCGCTGATTTTGTCATTGCCGGAGGATTGGAATTATACCACCAGAGGACTTGCGGCAATATGCAAAGAGGGTGTTGACAGTATCGGAACGGCATTAAAAGAATTGGAGCGTGCAGGATATATCAAGCGCAACCGTCTCCGTGATGAAAAAGGCAAGATTACCGATACGGAATATGTCATATTTGAAAAGCCGCAGGACAATCCCGATACGGCAAAACAAGATACGGCACAGCCATATACGGAAAATCCGTATATGGATATACCCGATACGGAAATGCCGTGTACGGAAAACACCGCACAATTAAATACTAATAGATTAAATAAAAAAGAATTAAATACGGATATATCAAATACTTATCCTATCAAATCATATCAAAAAGAGCCGGAGCCGGCAAAGGCGGCACAGCCGACAAAAGAAAAATCGGATAGGATTGGATATGATGAGGTGGAAACATACAGACAGATAATCAAAGAAAACATTGACTATGATGTTTTAAGCGTCAACCTCAACCGTGACGCTGCTATGCTTGACGAAATTGTTGACCTTATGACAGAAACAGTTTGCACACAGAAATCAAGTCTTGTTATTGCCGGCGATACCTACCCGGCGGCAATCGTGAAATCAAAGCTGTTAAAGCTGACCTCCGAGCATATTGAGTATGTTATCGACTGTATGAGGGAAAACACCTCGGATATTCGCAATATCAAAAAATATTTGTTGGCGGCGCTATTTAATGCTCCCTCTACCATTGACAGCTATTACACAACAAAAGTACATCACGATATGGCAAATTTTTAAGGCGGTGCGTCTATGAAAAAATCAGATTACAAAAAGTGCAGACCGCCTTAAAAACAGCGTTTTGAGAGTAAAACGCGTTTTATATAAATCAAACAGAAAGGAAAAAATAAAATGAATTTCAAAAGCAAATTAAAAAATATTCTGTCGGCAGCATTGGCAGTATCAACGCTGCTTTCGGGATTTACGCCGATAACGACCTATGCGGCACAGGTAAACGAATATGTCGATCCTGCGGATATATGGGTATCTGCAAACGGCAGAACAAACGAGCTTGATTTTAATGCGACTATCACGCAGGAAACAAGCTGGTGCACGGTATGTAACAAAGACACGATAATGCTTACTTACAGAACGCCCGAATATACCAAAAGCGGAACAACCGCATTAAACAGGGGCGTTAAATTTTCGGACGGAACAATGGTTGACGGAAAAACAAAGGGTAATCTTGATAACGGACGGCCGAATCAGGACGCAAGCTACACCACATACCATTGGACTAAATCTGTTTGCCAGACCTGCGGAACAATAAACTCTGTTGATGGCAGAGACGCATACGGATTCAGCCGTAATGTTTACGGGCTAAATTCCTGCGACCATAATTTTTTCTTGGACTTTGACAATACCACCTACACCCCGTACAGTGAAAGCTATCATACAACGGTATTAAAGGCAGGACGATATTGTCAGTTTTGCAAGGGTACGAAAGCAAGAGCCTCCGAGAAAAGAGAACAGCACGATTTTTCCGAAACGGTTGACGGTCAGATTGGCAACAACCGTTTTTTCATTTCCGAAACGTGCGGCGACTGCGGATATTCTACAAGTGAGTATGTAACCGCAAAATCCGTTGTGTCATCATACTACGGAAATGTGGATAACAAATCCCACACCGTAACCGTGAGCGACCTGTCGGACAGCGGCGTACACACAAGTATTCGCTACGGCACATCTGCCGGAAAATGCAATCTCACCTCTGCGCCGAACTATACCGACGCCGGATATTATCCCGTTTACTATGAAATCTCATATAAGTATCAGGGTGAAACAATGACGGAAAACGGTGTATCATATGTGTGGCTGCTGGAAGACAAAAAGGACGATAACAGCGGCGGAACTGTTATTGTACTTCCCGAAAAACACGAACACGATTACAGATATTTGGAAACCGTTGCTCCCTCTTGTGATAACTTGGGATATGAACGCTGGCAGTGCGACGGCTGCGGAAACCTTGATAAACGTAACTACATAAAGGCAACCGGGCATAATTACAAAGCAATCACCATAAGAGAAACGACCTGCAAGCAAGGCGGCTTGAAGCTCAATTTGTGTGATAAGTGCGGCAGCTTTTATGAAGAAAGCACACCAACGGGCGAACATAAATACAAGACTGAAAAAATACAGCCCACTTGCAGAAATGTAGGTTATACAAATCACATCTGCGAAATTTGCGGCAATTCATATATTACCGATATGACGCCGATTATCTCACACGCTTATGAGCGTATCACCAAAGAGCCAACCTGTACGGATAAAGGTTATACGACCTCAACCTGTACTATGTGCGGACTGAATTATGTTTCGGACTACACCGAGCCGACAGGACACGATTGGGACGAGGGACATTCTGTAACTTCATCTACTTGCACGGCGGACGGCGTAATTGAATACCGTTGTAAAAATACAGGCTGCAAGGAAAAAATGATTAAAGCGGAATCTGCAACGGGACATACACCGGGCAAGGAAGCTACTTGCACAGAGCCGCAAACTTGTGAAAAATGCAGTACGGTTTTAGAACTTCCGAAAGGACACAGCTATTCCGAAAAGATAGTTGCTCCGACTTGCACAGCTATGGGCTATACAGAATACAAATGCGATAATTGCGACGACAGCTATATCGGCGATTACACCGATAAGGCAGAACACAAATATGCGAAAAATATTACTGCTCCCACTTGTACCGAACACGGCTACACAACGAATACTTGTGTAAACTGCGGTGATGAATTTGTTTCGGACTACACAGAAAAGAAACCGCATAACTACAATGCGGAAATCACAAAGCCGACTTGTACCGGGTTTGGTTATACAACTTACACTTGTGCAGACTGCGGCGATAAATATATTTCCGACTACACGGATAAGACAGAACACAATTACAGCAAAAAAGTAATTGAGCCGACCTGCACCGAGCACGGATATACAATCTACACCTGCCCCGACTGCGGAAAGAAATATATCGCAGACTATACGGAACATAAAAATCACAGCTACACCGAAACCGTAATTGCCCCCACTTGCACAGAAATGGGCTACACGATTTTCACTTGTGATTGCGGCGATAGCTACAAGGGCAATTACACGGATAAAATTCCTCACAATTACAAAAAGACAGTAACCGAGCCGACCTGTACCGAAATCGGATTTACAACTTCCGTTTGCGAGGTTTGCGGCGACACGGTTAAGAGCGATTACAAAAACGCAAAGGGACACGCACCGTCAGAATGGATAATTGACGAAGCGGCTACCATTGAGCACGGCGGCAGAAAGCATATTGAATGTATTGAGTGTAAAGCGATATTGCAGACTGCGGATATTCCCCGGCTTGTGGCAAAGGATAATTCGGACGAGGACGGAAAGGCTGAAATCGGCGAATATTCCGTTATTCTCACGGATAAAAACAATAAGCCTGTGTTTAATTCCGAAATCACGATTGACAAGGACGATAATATTTCAATCCGCTTGCCGAAAAACAGACTTCTTGACTTTGCGGACAGAACGACCGTAACCGTATTCAATAGCGAAAATCAGACAGCAGCAACGGGTTTGAATATCTTTGTTAGCGATGACAACGGTAATAACGCAACAGGCGTAACAGACGAAAACGGACAGTTTATCGCGCCCGACAAAAAATCCTCAACAGGCGACGATAACGGAACTATCGGAAAAGACGACGGCTCCGGCAAATTTACTTATGTTATCAAGGTTACGGATAAGCTCAATGTTACAATCCCGAACTGCGAAACCTACATTGGCGAAAGTAATAATATTGTTGTAAAGCTGCCCGACGGCTTGATTTTAACGCAGGAAAGCCCTGCAATCATCACCGTTACCGACCAGAACAGCAATCCGCAAAAGGGCGTTTCGGTAATTGTAATAGCCGACAAGGACTATATCGAAAAAGGTACGACCGATATGTACGGAAAGCTGACCGTGCCGCCCGTAAATTCGGGGCTTACCGATAAAGACGGAAAGGTTAATTTACAAAGCTATTATGTTTTCGTAAATGATGAAAAGGGCTATATCGAAAACGCTCTTGTTACTCTGAATGAGGACAATTCTTTCACCGTAAAACTTCCGGCTGAAAATATGATTGATTATGCAAACCGTATCACCGTAACCGTTCTTGATAATGACGGCGCTCCGCTTAAAGATATTTCCGTTACCGTTTCGGACGCTGCGGAAAAATCAATTACGGACAAAACGGACGAAAACGGAAAAATCGTTGTGCCGTCTATGAGTGAGGACTACACAGATAAGGACGGCATTGCAAAAGTCGGCAGCTATACAATTCTCGTTGAGAATGTAAAGTCCAAAATCGAAAACGCATATATAACCATAAATGCCGACAATACAATTTCGGTTTTACTTCCCGAAAATATAAAGATTGAGCATAGCAACAGAATCACCATAACCGTGCTTGATAAGGATAACAAGGGTGTTAAGGATATTTCCGTAACCGTAAAAGAAACCGTTTCCGAAACTGCGGAAAATGAAAATGCGGCTGATCCTAAAACCGCAACGGCTGTTACCGACAAAGACGGTAAAATCTATATCCCCCCTGCAAGCGAAGGTATTACCGATAAAGACGGTAAGACAGATATTTCCGAAACCATACCGGGCAAGGACACAGACGACGACGGCAAGGACGACACGGCGGAAACAAAAACGGAATACAATATTACAGTTGAGGACACAAAGGGCAAGATTGAGAACGCTTTTATTGAAATAAAGGACGGTAAAATTACCGTTACACTTCCCGACGGCAAGACCTTAACAACAGATAATCAGACAACAGTAACCGTTATTGATAAAGAAAACAAGGGCATTGCAAATATTTCTGTAACCGTTACGGATAAAAACAAGGCGACAGCAACAAAATCTACCGATGCAAACGGTAAAATTACTGTTCCCGTTAAGTCAACAGGCGGCGGCTCATCTTCCGGCGGTGGCGGCGGTCGCAGAGGCAGCTCCGGCGGCGTATATTATACAACCGTAAATGTTAAAATTACCGACAAGGACGGAAAAGCCGTTACAAACTTCTCAAAGAGCACCGACAGCAAAGGCAATTTAACAATTACCCTGCCGAACGGAAAAACGCTTGATAACGGAAACTTTTATACTGTTACCGTGACCGATAATAAAGGCAACGCAAAAGCCGGAACTTCTGTAATTCTCAAAGACAGAAATAAGGGCGAAGCAACAGGCACGACAGATAAAAACGGTGTTGTAACACTTCCGGGCAAAACGCATACGGCGTATATTTTCGGATATGCGGACGGCACTTTCAGACCGGACAATAATATGAGCCGTGCCGAAGCTGCGGCAATTTTCGCAAGGCTTATTTCCGAACAGAAAGGCGAAAAAATAAGCGGCAAATCCGATTTTGCAGATGTCAAGTCAAATGAATGGTATTCAAAATTTATCGGATATATCGAAAAATACGGTATCATTAAAGGCTATGACAATAACACATTTAAGCCGGACGAAAATATATCCCGTGCTGAATTTATTGCTATGACGGTTAGATTTAATTCTCTGTTTAATGATGTCAAAAAAGGCAGCTACACAGTAAAATACACCGATGTTGCAAGTAACTATTGGGCGTATTCCGATGTTGCCTACGCAAAACACGCAGGCTGGCTCAACGGCTAC
>CAJLYL010000059.1 GCA_905210855.1 uncultured Clostridia bacterium | reverse complement strand
CCCCTCAAGATTGAGGGGCAGGGGTGTTGAGGTGCGAGTCATCGCACTTTTTTATGTTGCGCCGAAGCAAACTGCGCCCATTCGGTGTCGTCTCTGTGATTTGCGGACGGTGATTCGGCGCAGCGGAGATATCATATCTGCCCGTTGTGCCCGGGGCAGTTTATATATTTTCTGCGATAATCTCACCGCATTTTTTGCAGCCTACCTTTGTCATGCCGCCGCTCATGATGTCCGCCGTGCGGTAGCCGCCGTCAAGGAACTTTGATACCGCGTTTTCTATGTCGTCTGCCTCCGCAGCCATGTCAAAGCTGTAACGCAGCATCATGGCTGCGGACAGGATTGTGCCTATCGGGTTGGCAATGTCCTGCCCCGCGATATCCGGCGCGCTGCCGTGAATCGGCTCGTAAAGACCGCAGCTTGTGCCGCCCAGGCTCGACGACGGAATCATGCCTATGGAACCGGTAATCATGGAAGCCTCGTCGGAGAGGATGTCGCCGAACATATTTTCCGTAACAATCACGTCAAACTGCGACGGGTCTTTCACAATCTGCATGGCGCAGTTGTCCACCAGCATATCGGTCAGCTCCACATCGGTGTATTCCTCCGCCAGGCGGTGCATAACCTTTTTCCACATACGGCTGGAATCGAGCACGTTGCTTTTCTCCACCGAGCAGAGCCTGCCACCGCGCTTGCGCGCCGTCTCAAACCCTATTCTGCCTATACGCTCTATCTCGCCATCGCTGTATTTGAGGATGTCCGTGGCAACGTCGCCGTCCGTCCTGTGCTCGCCGAAATATATTCCGCCGATAAGCTCTCTCACAATGATGAAATCTATGCCGCGGTCAACTATGGATTTTTTCAGCGGAGACGTGTCCGCAAGCTGCGCCCACACCTTTGCCGGGCGGTTGTTTGAATAAACGCCCATACCTGCGCGCAGGCGCAGAAGCCCTTTTTCCGGCCGCATGGGGCCGGGCACATCGTTCCACTTGTTGCCGCCCACCGCACCGAGCAAAACGCTGTCCGATTCAACGCATTTCTTCAGCATTTCCTCCGGCAGAGGGTTGCCCCATTTGTCAATGGCGCAGCCGCCCATGTCAACATCGGTGTAATTAAAGGTATGACCGTATTTTTGCGCAATTTTGCCGAGCACGGCAAGCGCCTGCTCCACAATCTCCGGCCCTATGCCGTCTCCGCGGATAACCGCTATATTTTTAGTCATTGCCATTCTTTCCTTTCAGCGATTTGAGCAATCCGCCGCACTTGATTATGTTCTGTATAAACGGCGGAAAAGGCTGTGCCTTGTAGGTCTTGCCCGTGGTGATGTCAGTTATGATTCCCGTGTCAAAGTCCACGCTTACCTCGTCGTTTGCCGCAATCTCCTCCGCAGCATCCTCGCACTCGAGAATCGGCAAGCCGATGTTTATCGCGTTGCGGAAGAATATCCGCGCAAAACTCTTGGCGATTACGCAGCCTGTTCCGCAGGTTTTTATTACAAGCGGTGCGTGTTCGCGCGATGAGCCGCAGCCGAAGTTACGCCCTGCAACTATCACATCGCCCGTGCGGACTTTCTTTACAAACTCCGCGTCTATATCCTCCATGCAGTGCTGGGCAAGCTCGTTTGCGTCCGGTGTGTTGAGATAACGCGCCGGAATGATGACATCGGTGTCAACGTTGTCGGGATATTTAAAAACTTTTCCGTGTGTGTTCATCGGTTCAGACCTCCTTGTATTCCGTGATAAATCCTGTCAGTGCGCTTGCCGCGGCAGTGTGCGGCGAAGCGAGATATACCTCGCTGTCCACATGACCCATTCTGCCCACAAAGTTGCGGTTGGTGGTGGCAACGCACCTCTCGCCCTCGGCGAGGATACCCATGTAGCCGCCGAGACACGGGCCGCAGGTAGGTGTGGAAACAACCGCTCCGGCATCGATAAAAGCCGTGTACCAGCCGCGCTGTACACACTCGCGCAGCACCTGCATTGTGCCCGGGATTATGATGCAGCGCACACCGTCGGCAATCTTTTTGCCGTACAGTATTGCATATGCCGCCTGCATATCCTCCATCCTGCCGTTGGTGCACGAGCCGATTACCACCTGGTCAATCTTTATGCCGTGCAGCTCCGCCGCCGGTCTGGTGTTCTCCGGCAGATGCGGACACGCAACCGTCGGCACTATTTTGCCGAGGTCTATGTCTATGACTCTCTCATACTCCGCGTCGCTGTCCGCCTCATAGACAACGGGCTTGCGCTCGCTCCTGCCGTCAAGATACTTCATTGTAACATCGTCCACGGGGAAAATGCCGTTCTTTGCCCCTGCTTCAATTGCCATGTTGCAGATGCACAGGCGGTCGTCCATTGACAGGTCGGCAACGCCGTCGCCGCAGAACTCCATGCTCTTGTAGAGCGCTCCGTCAACGCCTATCATGCCGATTATGGTCAGGATTACGTCCTTGCCGCTGCAATTCGGCGCAAGGCGACCCGTTAAGTTGAATTTTATTGCGGACGGCACTTTGAACCACGCAGTACCGGTCGCCATGCCTGCCGCCATATCCGTTGAGCCGACGCCCGTTGAAAACGCGCCGAGCGCGCCGTAGGTACAGGTGTGGCTGTCTGCGCCGATGATGCAGTCGCCGGCAGTCACAACGCCTTGCTCGGGGAGCAGAGCGTGCTCAATACCCATCTTGCCCACATCATAAAAATGGCTCACGCAATGCTCACACGCAAATGTGCGGCAGGTCTTGCTCTGCTGCGCCGCCTTGATGTCCTTGTTCGGCACAAAATGGTCGAGCACTATCGCCACCCTGTCTTTATCGAAAACCTTGTCGAATCCGGCTTTTTTAAATTCATTAACCGCCACAGGGGTGGTTATGTCGTTGCCGAGAACTATGTCGAGCCTGGTGCTGATGAGCTGTCCGGCAGTCACCTCGTCAAGTCCGGCATGAGCGGCAAGTATTTTTTGCGTCATCGTCATACCCATTATTCAGCATCTCCTTTTGTCATATTGCGATAAGCGCTGAGCAGCGCCTTGGTGCTTGCGGCAACCACGTCCGTGTCGGTGCCTGCGCCCCAGAACATATCGCCGTCGCCGTTTTTAAGTCCGATGTACGACGCGGCAACGCTCCTTGAACCCTCGCCCTGCATACTGTGCTGGGTGAATACCTCAAGGGTGTATTCTTCCCCCGTGTATTCCCTCAGAGCGTTGTTTATGGCGTTGAGCGAGCCGTTGCCCTCTGCCTCCAGCTCGGTTTCCTCGCCGTCCTTCATAAATGTTATGTTTATATTCACCTTGTCGTTTTCGCGGACGAAATCAAAATCCGTCACGCTTATGCCGCTCTCAAGGTTGAGGTAATTGTCTGTGAATATGCCGAGAACCTCATTCGGCTTAAGCTCCTTGTGCTCGTGGTCGGAAATGCCCTTGCACAGATAGCTGAAATTCTCCCTCATCTGTGCCGGCAGGCTGTAACCGTAGGTCTGCTCAAGCAGATAGCCTATGCCGCCCTTGCCCGACTGGGAGTTTACGCGGATAACATCGGCATCGTAAGTTCTGCCGATATCCTGGGGGTCAATCGGAATGTAGGGCACGCTCCACTCATGCAGCTTGTTTTTCTTCCTGTACTTCATGCCCTTGGCTATGGCATCCTGATGACTGCCCGAGAATGCGGCAAACACAAGCGCTCCGGCATAGGGAGTTCTCTGGTACACATTCATGCCGGTGCATTTTTCGTATTCCTCCACAAGATAGTTCATGTCCGAGAAATCGAGTTTCGGGTCAACACCGTGCGAATACATATTCATCGCAAGGGTGATTATGTCCACATTGCCCGTCCTCTCGCCGTTGCCGAAGAGAGTTCCCTCAACTCTGTCCGCTCCGGCAAGGAGTGCAAGCTCCGTGTCGGCAACGCCGGTGCCGCGGTCGTTGTGCGGATGGAGCGACAGTGTGACAAACTCGCGGTACTTAAGATTCTCGCTCATGTACTCCACCTGGCTCGCATAGACGTGCGGCAGGCTCATCTCCACCGTGACAGGCAGATTGATTATCACATTGTTGTCCGGCCCGGGTTCTAGCACGTCGAGGACGGCATTGCACACCTCAAGGGCATATTCCGGCTCTGTGCCCGTGAATGATTCGGGCGAATACTCAAAGCGGAAATTGCCTTCGTACTCCGCAGCATGCTTTTTAACCAGCTTTGCTCCGTCCACGGCGATTTTTTTAATCTCTTCCTTGGATTTTTTAAAAACCTGTTCGCGCTGCGCAACGCTGACGGAATTGTAAAAATGAATAATGGCGCACGGCGCGCCTTTGCACGCGTCAAAGGTCTTGCGGATGATGTGCTCCCTGCACTGCGTAAGCACCTGCACGGTAACGTCGTCGGGAATCATGTTGTTGTCGATGAGAGTGCGCAGAAATTCATACTCCGTCTCGCTCGCCGCCGGAAAACCGACCTCAATCTCCTTGAAGCCGACATCCATAAGCACCTTGTAATACTCTAGTTTCTGCTCCAGGCTCATGGGGATAACGAGGCTCTGATTGCCGTCACGCATATCCACGCTGCACCATATGGGCGCTTTTTCAATATGGTCTTTTTTTGCCCACTTGTCATAGCCTGCCGGCGCAGGGAAATATCCCACCCGATATTTGCTTGCATCCATCATAATTTTCACTTCCTTTCCAAAATCGTACTTTTAATATGTTGTTATCTCTTGCTCGGATCGCGCTGCCTGTAATAATGAAACAAAAACACCCGTCCCAAAGCACTTTGCTTTGAGACGGGTGCAAAATTTTCAATTGCGCACTCGCGGTACCACTCAAATTGCAGATTACAAATCTGCCCCTTATCGGAGCCAATCAGCTCCTATGCACTGACGCAGCATTCTCGGGAGACAACTACTCGGCGCAAACCGCCTTTGGAAACTCCGGCTCGGAAGTGAGAGGACAAAGCTTTTTCACACCGATTCACACCAACCATCGGCTCTCTTTAGTGTTTTGTCACTTTGACCGGTCTTCGTCACAGCCTTTAATAATCTTAACTTTGCATACATTCTATCACAATATTGCCGATGTGTCAAGTCCTTTTTGACAAAAACGGACTTTTGCCGATATACATCGCACAGCGGATGACTGCGGTTTGCAAAATCATATTACCAAAAGCGCCGCCGCGTTAATCAGCGCGCAGGCGGCAAAGCCTGCAAGCGTGGGTATCACCGCGGCAAGAACAGTCCACTTCATGCTGCCGGTTTCCTTTTTTATCGTCAGCAGAGTGGTCGAGCACGGCCAGTGCATCAGTGCAAACATTATCATGCACACTGCCGTAACCCAAGTCCAGCCGTTGGCGGCAAGCAGAGAATGAATCTCGGCTATGCTGCCGAGCTGAGAAATCGTGCCCTGTGACATATACTGCATGATTATTATCGGCAGGACAATCTCGTTTGCCGGCAGTCCCAAGATGAATGCGACAAGGATTGTGCCGTCCAGCCCCATGATATGACCGAGCGGATTGAGAAAATCCGCCGCGTGGGCAATAAGGCTCGCTCCGCCGACCTGCACATTGGACAAAAGCCAGATGATAAGCCCTGCCGGCGCGGCAACCGCGGCGGCTCTGCCGAGCACAAACACCGTGCGGTCAAATATCGAGCGGACAATAATCTTGCCCACCTGCGGTTTGCGATAGGGCGGCAGTTCTAGCGTAAATGATGACGGCACACCACGAAGCAGAGTGTGCGACAGCAGCTTTGTCACAAGCAAGGTCATGCCCACGCCGAGCGCAACCACCGCCGTCATAACCAGTGCCGCCCTCACGCCGCCGCTGCAAAAGAACGCCGTAATCATGGTTATTATCATAGGAAATCTGCCGTTGCACGGCACAAAGCTGTTTGTCAGCACGGCGAGCAGTCTCTCGCGCGGCGAATCTATAATGCGGCAGCCGACTATTCCTGCCGCGTTGCAGCCGAATCCCATGCACATGGTAAGCGCCTGTTTGCCGCAGGCACGGCATTTTTTGAAAGGTTTGTCAAGGTTGTATGCAATGCGCGGCAGATAGCCGAGATCCTCAAGCAGGGTAAACAGCGGAAAAAATATCGCCATTGGCGGCAGCATGACCGACACGACCCACGCCGTAACGCGGTATGCGCCAAAGACGAGTGCACCGTGAATCCACTTTGGCATATGAATTTTGATAAAAAATTCCGTTAATCTGTCCTGAAGCCAAAACAGTCCGCTTGACAGCAGCTGCGACGGATAGTTTGCCCCGTTTATCGTGAGATAAAAAATCAGCGCAAAGAGCAGCAGCATCATGGGATAGCCAAAGAATTTTCCCGTAAAAATCCTGTCAAGGCGCCTGTCGAGCGATGCTTGCTTTGCCGCGTCGCATACGACAGCGCCGCTGCACACGCCATGAGCGTGCTCAACTATTGACGATACGACCGTTTCGACAAATTTTTCTCTGTCAATGCCCCTGTCGGCAAGATAGTTGCGCGCGTCGGCAACCGCCGAGCGCACCGAGCCGCCGTCAAAAAAATCCTCGCTAAAATACGCCTCTATCTCCGATTCCAGTCCGTCATCACCCTCAATAAGGCGCAAGGCAAGCCAACGCGGATTAATCCCCCTGCAATCGTGCCGTTCCAGTTCACTTGTAACAAGGCGCACGGCTGTCTCCGTCTCTTGAGAATACACCGCCGTCTTTGCCGCAAAGACTGTCTCTCCGTCCGCCGCGCGGTCAATCATATCCGTGAGCGCGGCAAGGGATTTTTTCTTCTTTGCCGAGGTTGTCACCACGGGCAAACCCAGCCTGTGCGACACTTCCTCCGCGTCTATCCTTATGCCCTTGCGTTTCGCCTCGTCCATGAGATTAATGCACACAATAACCCTCGGCGATATCTCCGCCGTTTGCAGCACAAGATTTAAGTTTCTCTCAAGGCAAGTGGCGTCGCACACCACCACGGTCAGGTCGGGGTTGCCGAAGCATATGTAATTGCGCGCGACCTCTTCCTCCGCCGAGTGTGCCATTAGCGAATATGTGCCCGGGATGTCCGTCAGGGTGTAGGTGCGGCGGCGCGTTTCAAACCGCCCCTGCGCACCCGAGACCGTCTTGCCCGGCCAGTTGCCCGTGTGTTGATTCATGCCCGTGAGCGCATTGAAAACGGTGCTTTTGCCGACGTTGGGATTGCCGGCAAGAGCGATAGTTATGTCGGAGCCGCCTTTCGGCGGCAGCCCCTTGTCAACAGAGTGTTTGCCCATAGATTCAAATGTCAGTCCCATATATTTGCCTCCTGCGCAAGCATATTTTTTACATTGTAACAGATATATTTCTGCAATCTTCGGAGCGGATAGCTATCACCGCGCCGCGGATAAGAAAAGCTGTCGGGTCGCCGAGGGGGCTTTTGCCTACGCACTCCACGCGTGTGCCCTCGATAAGACCGATATCCATAAACCGCCGTTTCATGCCGTCGTCCGAGCCTATCCGCCGCACAACGGCGCTCTGCCCCGGCACTACGTCGGCAAGACTTTTGTGTTTTTTCATAACGGATGCCTCCTTTTTTCGGCAAAAACACAGTCCGTTCTCTTCTATACTATTCATTTTCGGGCATTGCCGTTACAAATCGTCTGTAAATTGTTGACGGGAGTGATATTAAGTGGTACAATATAAGTATTATGAAAAACGTTACGGAGGAAATTTTATGAATAAAGTAATTTTGACCGGCGACCGCCCGACAGGACGGCTTCACGTCGGACATTACGCGGGTTCGCTCAAGGAGCGCGTAAGGCTGCAAAACTCGGGAGAATTTGACGAGATATACATAATGATAGCGGACGCTCAGGCGCTCACGGATAACGCGGAGCACCCCGAAAAAGTGCGCAAGAACATCATAAATGTGGCACTGGACTACCTGGCGTGCGGCATTGATCCCGACAAATCGACCATCTTCATTCAGTCAATGGTGCCGCAGCTTACCGAACTGACATTCTACTACATGAATCTTGTCACGGTGTCGAGGGTGCAGCGCAACCCCACAGTAAAGGCGGAAATTCAGATGCGCAACTTTGAGGCAAGCATACCTGTCGGATTCTTCTGCTACCCGATAAGCCAGGCAGCAGATATCACCGCTTTCCGCGCAACGGTAGTTCCCGTGGGCGAGGACCAGATGCCCATGCTGGAGCAGTGCAACGAGATTGTGCACAAATTCAACTCCGTTTACGGCGATACACTCACCGCCCCGAAGATTCTCCTGCCCGACAACAGCGCGTGTCTGCGCTTGCCCGGCATAGACGGCAAGGCAAAGATGAGCAAATCGCTCGGCAACTGCATCTATCTGTCCGACGAGCCGGAAGAAATTCAGCGCAAGATAATGTCCATGTTCACCGACCCGAACCACATCAGAGTGGAAGACCCGGGCAATGTGGACGGCAATCCGGTGTTCATCTACCTGGACGCATTCTCCACGGACGAGCACTTTACGGAATTTCTGCCGGACTACGCAAACCTGGACGAGCTGAAAGAGCACTACAAACGCGGCGGTCTTGGCGACATGAAGGTGAAAAGATTCCTAAACAGCGTTATGCAAGCCACGCTTGCGCCGATACGCGAGCGCCGCAAGGAATGGGAAGCGCGCATACCGGATGTGTATGACATACTGAAAAGCGGCAGTGCGGCTGCCGAAGCAAAGGCGGCGCAGACGCTTAATGATGTGCGCGCGGCAATGAAGATAGATTATTTCGACAATATGGATTTTTAACCGAATTCAGCAAAAATCGACCCCTCAGTCGGCTCGGGGCATATGTTATGTATCTGCTCGGCACGCAGCCGCTATGGCGCTCGCTGACACACAACATATGCCCTCGCCTTTGTGCAGAATTTGCGTTTTGGCAATTTTGCCTTTTAATGCACTCTCTTAAGAATATTTTTCCGTATTCTGTGCATAATACGAAAAAATGTTAAGGGGTGTATTTTTTTGAAACAATTCTTAGAGATAAAAAGCGTTTATGCAAGACAGATTATCGATTCCCGCGGCAATCCGACCGTGGAGGCGGAGGTAATCTGCGCCGACGGCTTTGTGGGCAGGGCGGCAGTGCCATCGGGTGCGTCCACTGGTGTGTATGAGGCATTGGAACTGCGCGACGGCGGCCCGTCATTCATGGGAAGAGGGGTCGAAAAAGCAGTCGATAACGTAAACACCGTTATTGCCGACCGCATATGCGGCATGAATGTGCTCGACCAAAGGGAAATAGACCTTGCCATGCTCGATGCGGACGGTACGGCTGACAAATCAAAGCTCGGGGCAAATGCAATCCTGAGTGTGTCGCTTGCTTGCGCGGACGCGGCGGCAAACGCCCTCGGACTTAGCCTTTATTCTTATGTAGGCGGCTGCGGTGCTTATGTTTTGCCCACGCCGATGATGAACATTCTCAACGGCGGCGCTCATGCCAACAACAATGTAGATATTCAGGAATTTATGATTATGCCCACCGGTGCGCCGAGCTTCTCCGAAGCAATGCGCATGAGCTGCGAGGTATACCACACTCTGAAAAATCTCCTTGCCGATTCGGGCAATGCGACGTCCGTCGGTGACGAAGGCGGATTTGCTCCCACTCTGGAAAAAGACGAGGACGCTCTTTCACTCATCTGCGAGGCAATAAAGGGCGCAGGCTATGAGCCGGGGCGCGATTTCAACATTGCTATTGACGCGGCTTCGTCCGAATGGGCAAAGGGTGACGGCACGTACACTCTCACCAAGTCGGGCAGGGTGTACACGCGCGAAGAGCTTGTGTCATACTGGGAGCAGCTTTGCGGCAAATATCCGATTGTTTCGATAGAGGACGGAGTAGGCGAGGACGACTGGGACGGCTGGAAGCTGCTTACCGAGAGGCTCGGCGGCAAAATTCAGCTTGTGGGCGACGATTTGTTTGTCACCAACACAAGGAGGCTGGAGCGCGGCATAAGCGACGGCGCGGCAAACGCTATTCTCATCAAGCCGAATCAGATAGGCACTCTCAGCGAGACGATAGATGCAGTGCGCATGGCGCAGTTTGCCGGTTACGGCGCGATAGTTTCGCACCGCTCTGGCGAGACGGAGGACACCTTCATTGCCGACCTGGCGGTTGCGCTCGGCGGCGGACAGATAAAGACAGGCGCGCCCACGCGCACAGACAGATGCGCCAAGTACAACAGGCTTTTGCGCATTGAGGAAGAGCTCGGAGATTGCGCTCTCTATGCCGGAGGGGATTTTGTTATAAAATAACGTTTTAGATGTTGCTTCGCAAGTTTTGCACGGCGGCTCGTGACATATGTTGTGTATCTGCTCGGCACGCAG
>CAJLYL010000058.1 GCA_905210855.1 uncultured Clostridia bacterium | reverse complement strand
ATCGGTGCTTCCGCCTCGTTCAATCCGTATCCGATAGAGGTTGAAGTGGGCGGCGCAACCATATTCGTGCTTGATGTGGACAGATTCGAGAAGGTCTGATATGGTTTTTCCCACAGGACGAGAAAAAGAGATAAAGTTTTTCTCGGAGCTGATAAACAGCGGACGGCTGGGGCACGCATATCTTTTTGACGCGCCTCGGGGCATGGGCAAAAGGACGCTGTGCTCATACATTGTGCATCTTATCATGTGTACGGAGCACAGCGCGTGTATGCGCTGCAACGGCTGCCTGACGGTCAGCTCCGGGGCTAACCCCGATGTCATCACCGTGAACAACGGCGACAAGGTCTCCATCGGCGTGGATAAAATCCGCGCGATGATTCGCGATGTGTACATCCGCCCGATAACCGCCGACAAAAAGGTTTTTGTGATAGAGAATGCTCATCTGCTCACACAGGGGGCGCAAAACGCACTGCTCAAGGTTATTGAAGAACCGCCGGAATATGCAGTGTTCTTTTTGCTGTGCGACAGCACAAGCCCCATTTTGCAAACGGTTATGTCGCGCGTGTGTCTCATACGCCCGGCGCCGCTCGGTACGGAGCTTTTGCAGAAGCTTGTGCCCGGGTGTCAGCCGTTTTTGTATCACTGCTGCGAGGGCAATGTGGGCAGACTGATGCGGCTGCGCGATGATGAGGATTTCGCCTCGGAGCGGAGCGCGGCGATAGACGGTGTGATGAGCTTTGTGTCGGACGACGGTTACTCCATGTACGACAAGTGCGCCGTGCTTGAGACTGACAGAAAAAAGGCGGACGCGGTGACGGAGCTTATGCTCATGTTTGTGCGCGATGTGATATTGTGGAAAAACGGACTTGAGGATATAATAATTAACAAGGATAAAATAAATGAGATAAAAACATTTTCTGAATCGGCGACGGCAAAGCAATGCTTCGCCGCGGCGGAGTGCATACGCACATCGAGGGCGCAGCTCGGAAAGAGCGGCAACCTTGCCATGGCTGCGCAGACGCTTTTCATGAAATGTCGGGAGGTTATGCATGATTGATATAGTCGGAATCCGTTTCAAAAGGGTTGGCAAGGTGTATTATTTCGACGGAGACGGAATGGAATATAAGCAGGGCGAGCACGTCATAGTGGAGACATCGCGCGGTGTGGAGTACGGCACGGTGGTGCTGCCAAAAAAGAGCATTGACGAGAGTGAGGTTGTTTCTCCGCTGAAAAAGGTCATAAGGAAGGCGACCGAGGAAGACGAGGAACAGGTGAAGAAAAACATTGCAAAGCAGATAGACGCTTTCAGAATATGCAATGAAAAGATAAAAAAACACAAGCTTGAAATGAAGCTTGTGGATGTGGAGTACACCTTTGACAACAACAAGATTTTGTTTTATTTCACCGCGGACGGCAGGATAGATTTCCGCGAGCTGGTGCGCGACCTTGCGGGGGTTTTCCGCACAAGGATAGAGCTGCGCCAGATAGGAGTGCGCGACGAGGCAAAGATGATAGGCGGCTTGGGCATCTGCGGACGTCCGCTGTGCTGCAGTCTGTATATGGGCGAGTTTCAGCCGGTCAGCATAAAGATGGCTAAGGAGCAGAATCTGTCGCTTAACCCGACCAAGATATCCGGCACCTGCGGCAGACTTATGTGCTGCCTCAAAAACGAGCAGGAGGCATACGAATACCTCAGCAAGTGCACGCCGAATGTGGGCGCGATAGTGAAAACGCCGGACGGCAAGGGAGTTGTGGCGGCAGTGTCCATGCTCAAGGGCATAGTGTCGGTCACCATAGACGGCGACGGCGAAAAAGAGGTGCGCGAGTACACCACGGACAAAATTAAGATTCTGAAAAACGTGCACCACAGGAATGAAGAAAAAATTGACATGAAAACCCTGAAACAATTGGAGGATTGATGACAAAAAGACTTGATTTTTTGTCGGATAGCGTATATAATGTTAGTAATGCGGATGATTGTGAAATACGGTCGTCTAAAAAATATTGAATGGAGGTGTTTTTTCATGGCATACAAAATCAGTGACGAATGTCTCAGCTGCGGCGCTTGCGAAGCAGAGTGCCCCGTAAATGCTATTTCTGCAGGAGACGGCAAATACGAAATCAATGCAGATGAGTGCATCGAATGCGGTGCTTGCGCAGGTGTTTGTCCCGTGGGTGCACCCGAGCAGGAATAATGCGTGAATTTTATTACAAAACGAGGGTAGCCGCTGTGCCGCCCTCGTTTTGTGGTTAGATATTAGGAGCGATTATGGAGAGAACAGACGACCTCGGAATCGGCGGACTGCGCTTGATTCAAGACACGGATTTATTTTGTTTCGGCACGGACAGTGTGCAGCTTACGGATTTTGCGCGGGCACGCCCGAATGATACCGTGGTGGATTTGTGCACCGGCAACGGCATAATACCGATACTTATGAGTGCAAAGACGCGTGCGAAAAAATTCATCGGCATCGAGCTTCAGCAGCGCTCATACGACCTTGCGTGCAGAAACGCGCGTCTGAATGGTCTTGAGGGCAGGGCGGAGTTTATCCGCGGCGACATAAACGGCATACGGGACATTCTTCCGAATGCCTGTGCGGATGCCGTTACCTGCAATCCGCCGTATATGCCGGAGAAATCCGGCTTTATCAGCCCGACCGACGAAAAGGCGATTGCACGCCACGAGATAGCCGTCGGCATAGACGGAATAGTGTCTGCGGCGGCATGGCTGCTGCGCTACGGCGGACATCTGTACATGGTTCACCGCGCGGACAGGCTGTGCGATGTCATTTGCACCATGCGCGAACATAAGATAGAACCGAAGCGGCTTAAGTTTCTGCACCCGACCCCATACCGTGCGCCGAATCTCATTTTGGTGGACGGCATGGCGGGGGCAAACCCGTCGCTTAAGATAGAAGAACCGATTTATATAAACGGAGATTGACATGGACAAAGGAACACTGTATTTGTGCGCCACCCCCATAGGCAATCTGGACGACATCACCGTAAGGGCGCTGAACACCCTTAGGGAGGCCGACCTCATTGCCTGCGAGGACACGCGCCATTCGCTCGGGCTGCTCAATCATTTCGGCATATCAAAGCCGCTGACGAGCTATCACGAGCACAACAAATTTGAAAAGGGCGAAGAGCTTATCCGACGGCTGAACGAGGGAGCTAACATCGCACTGGTGACGGACGCCGGCACTCCGGCGATATCCGACCCGGGCGAGGAGCTTGTGAAAAAATGCATTGAGCACGGCATAAGGGTTGTGCCTGTGCCCGGCGCGGCGGCGCTGATAAACGCGCTTATTGTGTCGGGAAGAAATACGCGCCGTTTTGCCTTTGAGGGCTTTTTGCCCGTGAATGCGAGCGCGCGCAGGGCGATTCTCACCCAAATATGCGATTATCCCGAGACGCTTATTTTTTATGAGGCGCCCCACAAGCTGGTGCGCACGCTGGCAGATATGCTCGAGGTTCTGGGCGACCGTGAAGTCGGCATAGCGCGCGAGCTGACAAAAATCCACGAGACCGTTATGCACACCACCCTCGGCGCCGCGCTGCGCCATTATGAGGAGAACAAGCCAAAGGGCGAATTTGTTCTGGTGGTGGACGGCAGAAGCGAAGAGTCCGCCGAGGCGGAGCGCCGCGCGGAATTTGAAAATCTGTCCGTGCGCAGCCATGTGGATTTGTTAATCAGCCGCGGCATGGACAAAAAAGAGGCTATAAAGCAGGCGGCGAAGCAGCGAGGCGTTGCAAAGCGAGAGGTCTACAACGAATATATCGGGGGTGACGGGGATGAATCCTGAGCTCAAAAAAGGAATACTCTACGGAAATGTGGTGAAAAGCCGCCGCAAATTTCTTGTTATACTTATATTGCTGATTGCGCTTTTTGTGCGTTACACCGTTGCCGTGATGCCGATTTTGCAGAAGATTGCCGCAGGGCCCGGCGCCCTTGACGGCAGTGCATTTGCGGCCGAGACGGGATTTGCCGTGCGCGGTCAGGAGACGGACGGAGAAGATACGTTTGAAATAATCAATGACAAAATATACGGCTACGCCGTGAGCGAGCTGACCTATCGGCAGGGCACGAGGTATTATTTCCGCGTGCCGGCAAACGGCGTTGAAATGAGCGGTTTGGCATTCACCATGGGCGGCGAGCAGGTAACCGCGGAGACCGACACGGCTGCCGACCCGGTTGCGGTCAGGGTGTGGTACATCGACATAGGCGGCAAAAAGACTGCCGTGCTCGCCCCTGACGGACAGTTGGAGAACGGCAAGGCGGTCAGCGGCATTTTTGTCAGGATGCCGACTGTGATATCGGATGCGCTGTTTGACGGCGGCTTGCCTGAGGGCGCAATCTGCGACTATATGCTCGACGTGCGCGGCATACGCATGGATTCGGAATTCAGCGACACGCTCATGTGGGTTGTGTTTATGGCGCTGCTGATATATCTGAGTATACGCCTTACGTCATATTACGTCAATCCGCTGCGCCATCCGACATACAGGCAGCTCGGCAAATACGGCGACGCTGCCGAGATTGCCGCCGATGTGGAATATCAGCTTGCACACGGCGTAACCGAGCGCGAAAAGGGGCGGGTCTGCACTCACGACTGGATAGTGTCCGACTCGCAGTTCAGAAAGATTATAGAAAAGAATTTTACCGCAGGCGGCAGCTTTAAGTATACGCCCGGGAAGAATTAAAAAACTGTTTTTCATAAATTGCACCCGAGGTGCATTGGAAAAAGGAGTGACAAAAAAGGATGACAGCGAAGGCATACAGCGCCGGAGTATTCGGCATAGACGGCTATCTTGTGACAGTTGAGGCGGACTCGGCGAACAATCTGCCCGGCATAGAGATAGTGGGTCTGCCGGACGCCGCCGTAAAGGAATCCAAGGAGCGCGTCAAGGCGGCAATAAAAAACAGCGAGCTGACAGTTCCGCAAAAGAGGATTGTCATCAACCTTGCTCCGGCGAACATAAAAAAAGAATGCGTATATCTCGACCTGCCCATAAGCGTGGCAATACTGTGTGCGTCGGGGCAGATTGCGCCGGGCGCGGCGGAGGAATATCTGATAATAGGTGAGCTGGCGCTCGACGGCAGCCTGCGCCGCGCCAGCGGCGTGCTCCCCATGGCGCTTGCCGCGAGGGAAAACGGCATCACAAGGATGATTGTCCCTGCGGACAATGCGCGCGAGGCGGCGGTTGTGTCCGGCATAACGGTTTACGGGGCGCAGAGCCTTGCCGAGGTGACGGCGCATCTGCGCGGCGGAGCGCAGCTTGAGCCGACGGAGGTTGACATATCCTCTATGTTTCGCGTGGGGCGCGACGGTTTGGACGATTTTGCACATGTCAAGGGTCAGGAGGCGGCAAAGCGCGCGCTTGAGGTTGCGGCGGCAGGCGGTCACAACTGCCTGATGATAGGCTCGCCGGGCTCGGGCAAGACGATGCTTGCAAAGCGCATCCCGTCCATACTGCCCGACTTATCCTTTGACGAGGCGCTTGAGGTGACGAAGATATATTCCATAGCAGGAAAGCTCAGCGGCAGCGATTCGCTCGTGACCGTGAGGCCGTTTCGCTCGCCGCACCATACAGTGTCGGCAGTGGGCATGACGGGCGGCGGCACGATACCGAAGCCCGGGGAGATGAGCCTGGCGCACAGGGGAGTGCTGTTTTTGGACGAGTTTCCCGAGTTCCGCAAGGACGCCATAGAGTCCATGAGGCAGCCGCTCGAGGACGGATATTTCACCGTAACGAGGGCTTCCGGCTCGGCTACCTTTCCAAGCTCCGTAATGCTTGTGGCAAGCATGAATCCCTGCAAATGCGGCTACTACGGCGACCCTGTGAGGGAGTGTACCTGCACTCCGGTGCAGATTCAGAATTATCTGTCAAAGATATCGGGCCCCATGCTCGACCGGATAGACATTCAGATAGAGGTGCCGGCGGTCAAGTTTGACGAGATATCGTCGGACAAAAAAGGCGAAAGCTCGGCACAGATACGCGAGAGAGTGGAGAGGGCGCGCGAGATACAGCTGGAGCGATACAAGGGAATGAACATATACTCCAATTCTCAGCTTACTGCGGCAGGGATAGAGGAGTTCTGCCGGATAGATGACGAGGGCAGAGCGCTGATGCGCAGCGTGTTTGAAACTCTGGGGCTGAGCGCGCGCGCTCACAGCAGAATACTCAAGGTTGCGCGCACAGTTGCCGACCTTGACGGCAGCCGCGACATAGGCGTTATGCACATCGCCGAGGCGATACAGTATCGGAGTCTGGACAAAAAGTATTGGCGGGGGTAAAAGTCGGGCAGCGAATTGTCCCGATGATTTTTACACGCATAAAGTATTATGGCGGATGTGTATATATTTTTTATTCTTGCCGCCTCGGACAGCAGTGCGGTAGCGCTGAACTCGTCGTCTGAGAATAAAAAATACACACATCCTTTGACGAAATATTTTCGCCGAACACCTGTCCAAAATACAATACGCACCCCTCGCCTTTGCGATGAATTTACGTTTTGCGGTAGGGGTCGATGCCCACATCGACCCGTTTGCCCAGGGCACTGTACCATGTACCATATATGTGTTGATGAGGTCAGCGCTTGCGGATAAATCGGTAGAACCGTATAAACCCATTTTACATCACCCAAACTTTAATTTTATCTTTCCAAAAAACCTATTTCGTAAGAGCAAACCATATGCCGCCTGCACCGTAGTAATCAAGACCGTATGCCATTTTGGGGTTTGAGTCATCTTTTTTTACCTGTACAGTTACCCAACCTTCGGTGTTTCCGCCTGCGTATACATTTTCTGAAAATTTGGGGAGATGTGTTACATTATAAAACGAATCATATTTTTGTTGTTTCCCGTGTAAAAATCAAAATCGTAACAGCTCGGCGAGATTGCGATATCGTTTTCTGTGCCAATTACAGAAAATGCGATTTTTACATTCATATATTCATATCCATCATCAGGCTTTTGACATGTGTATGAATTTGATAAATATACATTGCGATATGCTTTGTTGATTTGTTCATATGCTGCATTTCCTCTTACAACTTCTGGTACCCTTGCCGAAACAGGATAATCACCCGTGGTGCTTATCCAGGCATTATCAGCATGTTTATAAGTTTGCACGGTATTAATCGGTGACGGATTACTCCTTGAATATTCGTTTGCCGCCGCAACCGGCGCGGAATTGCCGACCTCTGCGCGATACTCTGCCTCGTTCCATGTCACGGGCACACCGAGGGCATCGCCGATGGCGCGTTGCTTGAGGATTTGACGGTATCGAGGGCGCTGGTTCACAATGCCGGCTCTGTGCTGGTTATTATAAATTCTGCATTATTACTGAAATGGGGGAACAAAAGATGATTTGTCTTCCTTGGTTTGGCGTTGTTATCTTTTCCTTGACGACAGATATTCGTTTACGCTCTCAAGCGACCTGTTGACGATGTTTTTTTCGTCAAAGCCGATTTCCTCAAGCATTTTTTTTGCGTGCGGATAATTGCCTATCAAGGTGCAAAAGTGCGCATCCGAGTCAACGGATATCATGGTGCCGTATTTCTTGCAGGCTGTCATAAGTTCCAGTGCCCTTGCTGCGTTTTCCGCGCCGCTGTCGTTGTTGAACGAATGTTCGTTAAGCTCTATTATCTTGCCGTGCCTTGCCGCTTCCTTTGCCACGAGGTCATAGTCTGCGCCGCTCTTTACCCTGTCTATGTGACCCATGATGTCTATATACGGGTTTTCCATGGCTTTCAGCAGTACGGCGGTGTATTCGTCGCTCGTTTTGGTGTTAAAGGCGATGGAATGAATTGAAGCAATCACTATGTCGAGTTTTTTCAGTATGTTCTCGGGCAGGTCTATGTCGCCGTTTGTGTTCTGAAAAGTCAGCTCCGCACCGCGGAACACCCTCACGCCGTACACCGTCTCGGGGATAAAATCCGCCAGACAGCCGAAATGCCATTCGTGAGCGCCGTCCGGGGTTCCCGGGGCGTGGTCGGTCACGGCTATTGCCTCAACGCCGTTTTCGGCAGCGTATTTCACGTTTTCTATAACGGTGCTGTATGCGTGCTGGCTCACCAGTGTGTGTGTGTGAAGGTCTGTTTTTATATCCATTTTTATTATCTCCTTTCAGAACGCTTTGCGCCCTATATCATATATTGTACCACATTTCAGATTTTTTTCAAGTTATCGCAAAATAGATTAAATGCTGCCGGAGGGGCATATTTTTGCGCATTGTGCATATACATTTACAAAAAACGAAAAGTAGGGGGATTATTATGTCCATAGAGTTGAACATGGAACAGCTGAACATAACCGAAGACAAGTGTCCGTCCAAGACGCGCATCATAAACGAGGCGGATATCATAGTGCCGGACTCCAAGCCGGACGCGGTGCGTGTGCTTGAGGCGGACGCGGTGCCGCAGATAAACGAAAAATATATTTCACGCGACTACCTCACCCTATCGGGCACGATAAGCTACCGCATACTTTATGTGAGCGACGGCGGAACGGTGGAGAGCATAGATTACACTGCGCCATTCTCTCAGCAGATAGACGCTCAGGGTGCGGACGACGGCATGACAAGCTGTGTGCATTGCAGCGTGAGTCATGTGGAGCATACCGTGCGCAACAGCCGCAAGCTGAATGTGAAATCCGCGATAGATGTGAGCGCTCACGCCTACGACATGAGCAGTGTTTCGCTCGTATCCGGGGTGGAGGCGGACATTTCCGTGCCGTCGCGCACTGCCGAGGCGGAGAGCTTTAATCTTGCGCTGTGCTCCGAGAGTACTTTCGGCATAGACGACACAGTCAAGCTGCCTGCCGCAAGCCCCATGATAGATGAGATTCTCAAGTGCGACATACGCATGGCGGAATCGGAGCTGAAGGTTGTTACAAACAAAGCCGTGGCAAAGGGCAGGCTCACCCTTACCACACTTTATCGCAGCGAGGGCGAAATCTGCTGCGCCGAAAACGAAATTCCGTTTACACAGATAACCGATGTGGACTCCGTAACGGCGGATATGTACACCGAGGCGGATTATGACATAAAAAATCTGTCCTGCGCAAGAGAGCTGGACGACGACGGCACAATGTCGCTGATAAATGTGCGCGCCGACATCTGCATGACTATTAGGGCGTATGAGGAAAAAAGCTTTAGGTACATAAGCGATGTGTACAGCCCGGATTATGACATAGAGGTTGAGTCGGCACCGCTCACCATAGGCACGCTTGCCGATACGGCGACGGCTCAGCACACTGTGAACGAGAGCGTGCCGTTTGATGACGGCTGCACAGTGGATAAAATATATTCCATGACGACGTCGGTCTGCGTTGAGCGCTGTGCAATATCGTGCAACAGGGTGGAGATAGGCGGTTTTGTGACGGTGTGTTTGCTCGGCAGGGGAGAGTGCGGCGTGTGCAGTGCGCAGCGGCAGATTCCATTTGAACACGAAATGCCGCTGTCGCGCGCCGTTGACGAGAGGTGTGCGCGCGCCGCAGCCAACGCGGCAATAGAGCACGCAAGCTACAACATAGAGAGCGACACCTCGGTGCAGGTGCGCATAGTGCTGCGCATCAGCTCAAAGGTGATGTGCGAGCGCATGGTGAATGCTGTCACCGGCATTGTGTTCGATGAGGAAAAAAAGATTGATAAATCCGCTCAATCCGGCATCACGGTGTATTTTGTGCAATCCGGCGATGAGCTGTGGGATATAGCCAAGAGGTACCACACCACAAGCGAAGATATCCTCGGCGCAAACAAGCTTGAATCCGATGTCACGCTCGGAGTGGGTCAGCAGCTGCTGATACCGAAAAGAAATTGAGTTTTTTGTGACTTGGCGATGGGGTCGATAAAGCCTCCCTTGCCTTGTGGAAAGTCTGTGCGTGTGCGTGAGGCTCCCCTGTGCAAGGGCGATGGTTGCCGGTGGCAACCGTTTATCGCCGACCGAAGCGGAGCTGAGACCGCCGGCGGCGTAGCCGACTGAGAGGCTGTAAAAACAAGTTTGTGCGGCGGCTCGTGGCATATGTTATGTATCTGCTCGGCACGCAGCCGCTATGGCACTCGCCGACACACAGCATATGCCCCTCGCCTCTGCGCAGAATCTGTGTTTTGCAAAAATTATCTGATATTATTTCATGTTCTTTGCAACGCCGAGCAGGCTTTGCAAAGATTTTTTATCAAGTCTTTTGCACTCTGCCACTATTTCATTTATAATTGACGGGTTATCATTTTCCTCATCAAAAAATTCTTTTGGGCTGATTCCGAAAAAATCGCAGATGTACAAAAACATACTCATTGATGGCAGCGATTTGCCGTTTTCTATGGTGTTTATAT
>CAJLYL010000057.1 GCA_905210855.1 uncultured Clostridia bacterium | reverse complement strand
GTTTCTCCTTTTTCCCACCGTGTACCCGAAGGGTGAAAAGGCACGCTGCGCTACCACCTTTTTGGGAACCCTGTTTGCTGCTATCGGTTTTCAAAATATAATATACACCCCCTTGCCTTTGGGTGAAACATACATACAATTAAAATAAACATAAAAAAATCTCATATAAACGGAGGAAACAACTATGAAAAGAACACTATGCATACTTATTGCACTGGCAACCCTGTTTACCGCAATGGGCGCGAGCGCCGCACCGGGATACGGCCGGGGCGGCGACCGCGGAGATTGGGGCGACTGGAATCTTGACGGAAACAAATATTCGTCCGACAAGGTTGGTTTCTACATCCAGATAGGCGGCGTACAGATGGACACAAACGGTAATGTGTCCGGCAGGGATGAGAAATTCTTTACAAAGCAGCTTGCAAGCACAACTCTTGCGCAGCAGCTGTCGGGCAATTATTCAATCGCCCTCGACGGCGGTGTGACCGAGGCGGATATTACAAGCAAACTCTCGTCTACGCCGAACCAAAAGGACGTGCTCAAAAAGGTGGTAAGCGAATATGAGAACATGGACGCTTACATAAAATCGAGCAACGGCAAGGTTATCCCCTGGTCAAAGATGACCCCCGACTATTACAGAGTGCAGTGGTATGTGCTCAAGCATGAGGGCGACGGCTGGCACGTGGACGGCGTTATCATTGACCTGGAGACAGACAAAGAGATATCCATAATCGTGCCGGACGAAAAAACCGAGAGAGCTGCCTGCGTTGAATACGACGTAAACAGCGGCACTTTCACCCCCGGATTTATGAAAGTCAAGGCGAACAGACCCCACGCGGTTTGGGAAGGCGACAACGACAACCTCATAATCGGCGGTTTTGATGACACATGGTACACCGTGCTGGACGAAAACACCTTTGCGGCAAACGACTATGCGGTGCCATCCAAGCTGATGAATGCGGCAACAACAGTTGCAACGCTGGCATCCGCAAGGCTCTCCGAGCTTGATCCGAGACTTCAGCATGAGTACGGCAGAATAGATTCCCAGGCTTACAAGCAGGAATACGTCGATAGAAAAGGCTCGGGCACAACGCTTTATGTAACGCCTTTTATAACAGACCGTCTCAAGAAAAAATACGGCGTGTCAAACGACGAGTACATCTGGCTCGCCGAGGGTGACAAGCACGGAAATATAGAGAAGGTTTATGTTATGGACAGAGATGCTGCCGGCGTAGACAATATTTTTGACAATGAGTAACAACCGGCAGACGGATGCGTCTGCCAGAAAGAGGGGTATGCGAGCATACCTCTTTTTTTCGAATCAACGGTAAGAAGGCGGTGAGTGTATGAAAAGAACCAATTACAGAATGGTAAAAATCCTGGAGCTGCTAAGCGACATCATCTCGGTGACGGTGGGCTACTGGGTGCTGAAGGCTCTTTTTGACATCACCGCCAGACCGCGTCTCATCTATGCAGGCTTGCTCGCAAGCACTCTCTTTGTGCTTGTGGTTATGGACGCATACGACGATTTGTATTCATATTCCACGCAGCGCGCGCGTCTGCCGGTTACGGTGGGTGTGTCGCTTGCGTTCACCGTGGCGGCTTTTGCGCTGTTTGTGCTGATAACGGGGCGCTCATGGGCGCTGCCGGTTATGTTTTACCCCGTGTTTTTCCTCGCCTGCGGCGCAATGATGCTCATGGGGCGCAGCCTGGTGCTCCGCCTTGCCATATCTGCGAGGAAAAAGCGCAGTATGCTCATCCTTTGCCACAGCGGCTGTCCGGAGAGCTTTATAACCAAGCTCAAGCGGAATTCCGTCGATTTCGGCAGGGTATCGGTGCTGCGCGCGGGCGGCGCGGCGGATTACGAAAAAATCCTTGCCGCCATAGACCGCAGCGACAACATAACCCTTACGGCGGACATACCTGCTGACATGAGGAACAGGATAATAATATATGCTTACAGAAACGGCAAAAACATCAAGCTTGTGCCGAGCGTGGACACGCTGTTCATGCTGGGCGGCAGCGTTACCCACATAGGCGACACGCCCGTGCTCAGGGTAAAGGACGGATTTTTTGCTCCGGCGGAGCTTGCGGTAAAGCGCGCGTTTGATTTCATTGCGGCGCTCACGGGGCTTGTGGTGCTCTCGCCGCTGTTTGCGCTCTGCGCGGTCGGCATAAAGCTCGATTCGCCCGGGGGTGTATTTTATCGCCAGGAGAGATACACAATAAACAAAAAGAGGTTTAACATAATAAAATTCCGCACCATGGTTGCCGACGCCGAAAAGCACGGTGCGCGGCTTGCCACGGAGAACGACGAGCGGATAACGCGGTTCGGCAGTATCATCCGTGCCTGCCGTCTGGACGAGCTGCCGCAGCTTATCAACATTCTGCGCGGAGAGATGTCCGTCGTCGGGCCGAGACCGGAGAGACCCGTATATGCCGATTTATACGGCGACATAGTGAAAAACTATGACGTGCGCTACATAGCAAAGGCAGGGCTTACCGGCTATGCGCAGGTTTACGGGCAGTACAACACCAAGGTGTCTGACAAGGTGCTGTTCGACAGCATCTACATCAACAGCTTTTCGCTATGGCTGGACATAAAGCTGATTGCGCAGACGGTGATGATAATGTTCATTAAAGAATCCACCGAGGGTGTGGACGAAGCACTGGCAAAAGCGCCGAATGACAAAGCGGAGGAGAAGTCATGAAGAAATTAAGCGTCATTGTGGTTGCGTACAATGCCGAGAGGACTATCGAGCGATGCATAAATTCCGTGCTCGGCTGCGACGGCTGCGAGCTTGTGGTTGTTGACGACGCGTCAACGGACGGCACGGCGCGGATTCTGCGCAAATATGCGGACAGAATCCGGCTGAGGATTCTCGGCGAAAACTGCGGCAGTGTTGCCAAGACGCGCAACATAGGGCTTGCCGGAGCTACGGGGGAATTCTTCACCTTTCTCGACGCGGACGATTATTACGAAGACGGCGCGGCGCAAAGGCTTATCGCCCTGCTGCGGCGCTATGATGCGGACATAGTAAAATTCAATTATTCCAGGGTATATGCCGGCGGCAAAAAGATAAAAGTATCTGACGGAACAGACAAATTTCTCTATGTGGAAAAAGCCGGTTTCGCGCATCGGGTATATCCGTTCTTTATAAACGGCATTGCGCTGAACAGCGTATGGGGTGCGGCGTTTAGGAGAGAGACGTCCGAAAACATACGCTTTGATGTGAAAATGCGCACTGCCGAGGATGCTGCCTTTGCGGCAGAGGCGTACACTGCGGCAGAGAGTGTGCTGTTTACGGGAGAGTATCTCTACTGTTACTATCAGTCGGACGGAGGGCTTACGGGCAGCGGAATGAGCGCATTGCGCAAGCTTTGGTGCAATTTCAGGCTGAGCGCGAAGCTGCTGCGTCTTTTGCCGCGGTGGGGGATGGACACCCCTGCGTGGCGCGCAAGGGTTTTGGTGCGCCCGTTTCGGGTGGCTGCGGACAAGCTGCGGCGCGTGAAAGCGTCTCCCTGCACAGGGGAGCTGTCGGGCAGCGCAAAACTGCCTGACTGAGGGGTTGTAAAATAGGCTTGTGCCCCGGCTCGGTGATGTGCAGAATCCGCGTTGTGCGGTAGGGGCAGGGCTCTGCTCTGCCCGTGTTTTGTGAATTCCGCAATCCTCTCAAACGGGCGGAGCAGAACCCCACCCCTACGGATTATTCCGATAGTCAATAAAACCTACCTCGCCTCACACTAAAACGAAAGGAGACAATTCTATGACAATCCCCCTCACCGCCGCGCACTGCGGCGAAAATAACGGCAAAATCAGCCTTGAATGTGTCATGGCGTGTCTCTACTTTCTTTGCCTGCCGTTTACGGTTGTCACAACCCCATTCGGCTCGCTGCTAAAGGTGGTCACGCTGCCTGTCATAGCGGTGCTCACGGTATGCCTGCTCATGGGCAGGAGCGCCATCGTGCTGAACCATCTGCATTTTCTATACACCATATATGTGCTCTATACCGTCTCGCTGCTGTTTTTCTACTCGGCGGACATTGCCGTCACCACAACCAAGGACATGGTACTGGGGCTGTTTATGTTTCTGCTGGTGTCGGTGAGGGTTTACAATACGCGCGAACTTGAGTGGATAGAGACTGCGTGGGTGGTGATGGGCATATTCTGCATTTATGTGTGTCTCACCTCAGCCGAGGTCATAAGCGATGTGGAAAACCGCGCGGTAATCCGCGTATTCGGGTTTGAGGAGGATCAAAATCAGTTTTGCGCGTACTTCATCATGCCGGTTCTTGTCAGTCTGAAGCGATTTACGGAGCGCAGGCGGTTTTATCCCGTGTATCTTGTCATAATTGCGCTGTCGTTCTACGCCATACTAAAGACGGGTTCGCGCGGCGGTCTGATAGGCATCTTTGCTGGAGTGGCGCTATACGTCGCCGCAGGCTTAAAGAGCATTAAAACCAAGGTGATTGTCATCGTGTCGGCGGTTGTTTTCACATTCCTCTTTATAACGGTTGCGCTGCCGCTGCTGCCCGACGATGTTGTCGGCAGATACTCGGTGGATTCCGTTGTGGAGAGCGGAGGCACGGGGCGGTTTGAGATATGGCGGTTTCTGCTGGACTACACTTTCAAAAATCCCTCGCGGCTGATACGCGGTTCGGGGCTTTTGTCAACATACGACATAATGTATGCGGCAGGATTTCAAAACGGAGTTGCGCACAACGCTTTTATACAGGTGTTAAGTGACGAAGGGGTCATCGGGCTGCTGCTTTTTCTTGCGGTCATGGCTGCCTGCATACTGCGCAATCTGCGCTGTGCGCCGCTATATGCGTGTGCGTTTTTCGCGCTTGCGGCGTTTGCAGTGTCGCTCACGTTTTATGTGTTCAAGCCGTGGCTCAACATTATGATGATGTGCGCTGTTTCGGCGGCGCCGAGACCGCTGTCAGATAGTTTTATTGACTGATAAAACTCTCTGACCGGGGGGATGTAAAAACAAACTTGTGTGCCGGCTCGGTGATATATATTTTACTTTGACACGCATAAGAACTTGTGCCGTCTGTGTATGTATTTTTTATTCGGACTCCTCGGACAGCAGTGCAGTAGCGCTGAACTCGTCGTCTGAGAATAAAAAATACATACACATCCTTTGACGTATACTTTCGCCGCGCAAAAGGCTTCTCCTTGAGGAGAAGCTCCGCCGTAAGGCGGTGATGAGGTGTAGGGGTCGATGCCCACATCGACCCGATTTTTTTATCCTTTTTTACAGTTTTTCCACACTTTTTTATTCCCAATATACTAATCCTCAATTGCACAATCAACCGTATGTGCAAAAAAAATTTGAATTTTTTTGTCTTTTTTGAAGAATTTTTAGCTTCATGATTGTTTATATAAGTATAAAGCAAACTGCAAGGCAGCGATTCAGTGACCGCTGCGCAATTGCCGATTTAATCAAAGGGGGTGTCTCCGATGTTTAATTAATCCGTAAGTAAAACAACTGTGGTTTCTCAATCAAGGGCAGTTCATAACGACCGATTAAAACGAAAGGATGATTTTTTATGAAAAAAACCATTGCAGCCGCTTGTATTACCCTTGTTTTTGTGTCGGCAGCCGCGCTTGCGGCGGGCTTGCCGATGATGTCGGGTGACGGCGGAAATGTACAAACAGCCGATTCGGTGCAAATCGCCGCCGCAGAAGAGAATTTTGCAAGGGCGTCGGACGCCGGTGTGTTTTCGTCAATAGTCAATTGCAGCGGCGAAGCCGCGGCGCACAACGTTGCCGCGTATGTGCGGCTTATGAGCGGTACGGATTTCAGCGATGAAGAGATTGCATTGATGAACAAAATCATAAACAAAGGCACTACGCCGCAGTCGCTCTCCCGGGTATATGACTTTTGGCTCACAACCGGCGAACCGTTTGAGATAATCGAGCAAATCTGCGCACTGGAAGACAAATATTTTAATGAATATTGGTACGAGGATGCATTTAACGAATTGACAAATGACAAATGCGGAGTTCTCGACAACGCCGCGGTGGGGGAGTATATGGAGCGCGGCGTGACGGCGGATGACATCATGGCGGCAAATGTTCTTTGCCGCAAGGGCATATACACCATAACGGAAATTTTGGATAAATACGAAAACGGCGAGAGCATGAGCGACATAATAAAAGACGTGTACGGCATTGAAACCCTGCCGGAGTCGGACGGTGCATATGACGCAGTTCAAAAGATATTTGAGGCAAAAAAATACTCCGGCGCGGAAACGGTGGCGGACATATCGGTTAATTCACTTGCAGATGCAGAAAACACCGAGAACGCAAAGGAAGCATTCAACGCCGCCGTTGCGCGGCAGACTAAGCTTCAGCTTGAACGGCTGAACATATCAGCCGCGGCAGAGGATGACGACGGCATGACAGAGGCGGCGCTTGACAACGGATTTTCAATGAATATTGTAAGAATCCTCGCTGACAAAGGCTACACGCCGCAGGAGATTTGCATAGCCTCGGAAAATATCGGCGATGATTTCGATATCCTTGCCGCCGCAAAGTACGCGAGGGAGGTGCTTCGCAATGGATAAGAAGATAAGATTTGCGTTTCTTTTGGCATTTGCGCTTATATGCGCCGGCGTGACCGCGTATGCCTCCACATCATCATCGGTCAGCTATAATTCATATTATCAGATTTACGGCAAGTATTACGCCGGCGGTCTCAATTCGCCGTATGAGCCGCAAAAGACAAGCGGCGGTGTGCAGGTGAGCACCGCGTCCGCCACGGTGAATGCCGAGGATTACGTCATTAAGGGCAAAAACGGATTTGATTTTCCGTTTATAAGGAGTTTTGACAGCGGAGCGTCAATAGACAGTGATATATATGAACACGAATGCAACCGCAGCTATGATACTCCGGCAGGTTTTGTTAAATACTTCATATCCTCTGAAAACAACAACGTTTGCCGGATATATTTCAGGGATGAAAAAGAGCTGATGGAAGCCGGCAGCAGTTTTATGGGAGAACCATATGATTCTAAAAATATGTATTACACATATTTATCAAGGGGAAACCAATCTGACCTGACTGTACGGTATACCGAAAAAGACGATAAATACGAAATCAGATATATGAGTTCATATTATCTTCTTAAGAGAAACAGTTTGGAATACAACAAAAACTATATGTTGATGGGTCATGGCTGGAAAATATCAGAGCCGTCAATCAGCACTATTGATATTGACAGGGACACAGACTACGCCGAGTTTTATGTTATCTTTCAGGACAAAGACGGCAGGGCATACTATCTAAAAATGAATCATCTGAAAATTAAGGGGGATATGACATTTGTCAGTGTAACGGATATGCGCGGTTTTAATATCGGATTTAAGGCAAATTATGTTGACCCCACGACTTATGCAATAACGGCGCAGCATCCGCTCGGATTTGAGTATTCGCTGACACTCGAAAACATAAACGGTGATAAATACTACTTTACAGGCGGAATGGCTTCGGGATATCAAATAAAAGCGGTGAGCGACCGTTACGGCAATACGTATGTAATCAATTTTGATGAAAATGTGATGAATGTGACCGACCACGAGGGCAATGTGTACAGCTGTTCGTCCGACGGAATCAGCAGAAAAAGCGGAGATGCAGTAACAGAGCTTGTGAAGTATAACAGAAGGCTGGTTAATGATGATGTCAGAGATCCTCGCGGTCAGTACGAGGTTGACAACGAGATTGAATTCACGGTGTATAAAAACAGCGGAAACGGCGCACTCATAGCCGCGGACGAACCGTGCAGGACGGTATATTATCTCAAACAGGACTATGCGCTAAATGACCTCCTTCATTCCGGAAAGTTTATTTATACGCGGCTTCCGTATAAAATAGTAGAGCCTAACGGGCTTGTAAAGGAATTTGAATACAAGACGGAGCCAAGGTGGAGAATGGGTCAGGCGTCAGGTTACCGTGACGGAAATTACTACACTGTCTCGAAGTATACAGAGCGCGAGGGCGAAAATATTCTGTGCAGACGTGAGTATGAGCCGATTGTATGGCTGCCGGGATCAAGAGTTAATGTATATTGCTATTTCAGCGCCAACACGGAGAATTTTTATGACGGTGACGCTTTGAAAAAATCCGTGCGCACAACATATAACGACAAAAGTATGTTGTTGACGGAGGAGAACACCCTGTCGGGGCATACTTATCAAAAAAACAAGTACATCTATTCAAGCAGAAATCAATTGACAGATGTTAACGGCGAGCTGAATATAAACGGTACTACGGGAAAAACATATCTGGATTATTCATATATAAACGATTTGCCCGTTGTCAACAGAAAGGCGGAAAACGGCTTGGTATATACATATACTCACCATGCCGATAACTACTATCTGCCGAGCACGGCGACATATAATAAGGACGCATCGACCACGATAAAAATTGAAAGTCTGCTCACGGCTGACGGCAAATCCATAGGCACAGAAAACACCTACGAAAATGATGTGCTCAAGTCCGCGGTCAATTACACCTATGACTCCTGCGGCAATGTGGCTTCGGTGACAAAAACCGTTGACGGCAAGACGAGCACCACGACATTCACCTATGTTTACTCGCCCGACGGCGGCTGCACCGTCACCGAAACAACGGGCGGCATAGCAGACGCGGACGGCAATCCGTGCGCGGACATCGTGACGGCAAAGACCTATGACTACCGCGGCAACCTTGTTTCGGCAACAGATGCAAACGGCGGCACAACGGTCATGACATATGATATGCTTAACCGTCTGCTGTCAACTCAATATCCGGACGGCACAAGCGAGACATACACATATGACACGGTGAACAACATCACAGCCATGACTGCGCGCAACGGCACTGTGTACAAAAATTTTTATGACGCGGCAGGCAGGCTGAAATCCACCTGCTACGTGGACGAAACGGGCGGAGACGCTGTTACGTCGGCGTATGAATTTGACGGTATCGGCAGAATGGCGATGTTCAGGCGGTACAGAACCGATTCCGATTACACCACGGCAAAATATGAGTACAACTGCCTTGACCAAATAACGTCGGAGAAGATATATGACAGAAATAATGCGCTCATAAAGACAACGGCATATGCTTACAGCAACACAAAGGATTCGGGAAACTATCCGATAATCAAGGCGGAGCAGACCGTAAGCGGTGACGGCGGCACTTATGCAAGGAGCATACGGACATACGACTGCCGCAGCAATCTGCTGACCGAAACGAATAAATCGGGAAGCGATGAGAGGACGTACTCTTACACCTACGACTTGCTTAACAACCGCCTCACGGCGACAAATCCGCTCGGCAAAACCGAGACAACGGCATATGACTACGCCTCAAGACCGGTATCCGTTACAAACGCAGCCGGCGGCAGCAAGACATATGAATATGACGAATCGGGCAATCTGATATCAGAAACAGACTTTAAGGGCAGCGCCACGGTTTACGCATATGACGCAGCCGGCAGAAAAATCTCCGTCACCTCGCCGCTCGATGATGAGCGAAAAGGACTGACAAAAACATATTATGACCCAAACGGCAACGTGACAAAAACCGCAGTGCAGTCAAACAGGAGAAACACCGACGCTTCGTTTGATGTGACGGATTTTTCGTATGACAGCATGAACCGCGTGACAAGCTCTGCGGTGCACCCGACGGACGGCAGCACGATTTACACGCAGTATGAATATGACTCACTCGGCAATGCCACAAAGCAGATAACGGGGCTTACGGAGCTTTTGACGGATACGGGCGCTGTTCCCGATGGCGCGTCGTGTATAACAAATGATTATGATATCCTCGGCAGACTGAGGAAAAAATCCGGCGAAAAAACCGTAACCGCATTTAATGCTAACCGATATGCACGTGACCGTGTGGGAAATGTTTGGCTTGAACGCACTCCAAACGGAGATGTTTTCCAATATCGGTACGACGCCTTTGACAATTTGCAGCTGATAGAGGAGGGCGAGAACGTAATCGCCGAGAATACCTATGACATCATGGGCAGGCGCAAGAGCATGACGGACGAGACGGGCACGACAAATTATGTATACAACGCATTTGGGGAATTGACAAGCGAGGCAAAGAATGGTACAATCAAATCATACACATACGATTCCGCAGGCAGGCGCACGGGGTTTACCCTGACCGACGGCGGACTGGTGCTGAAAAACCTGTCCTACACCTACGATGACCTCGGGCGCATGGTTTCCGTCAGCGACGGCACGGATGTCACGGAGTATACGTATGATGAGAATTCAAATCTCGTTGCGCGCTCTCTCAACGGCACTGTTTATCAGACAAATGAGTATAACGATGCGAATCTGCCAAAGCAGATAACAATTGCCGACAGCTCAACGGATGATTTGTGGGTATACACCTATAAATATACTGTAAACGGTAATGTGGAAAGCTGTAACGATTCCACCACAGGAACACATATTTACAGATATGATTCCTGCGGCAGAATGATATCGGACAGACTGCTTGATTCCGGCGAGCACAGATATTTGGATAATTACGCATATGATAACCGAAACAATATTATCGGATATCAGCATAATTATTACGGTGCAAATTTGGAAGACCTTGTCGATGAAACGACATATGCATATGACAGTTCAAACCGCCTTGTGTCAAGCAGCAACGGAACAGACACCTTTACATATGAGTATGATGACAACGGCAATATGCTCAGCGTGAGCAAAAACGGTGAGCAAACGCGC
>CAJLYL010000056.1 GCA_905210855.1 uncultured Clostridia bacterium | reverse complement strand
TTGTGCGAACCGCGCTTGACCGCGAGCAGCCGAAGCTCATCGCAAAATCGGGCATAGGCATATCCGGCGCACCGGAGAATGAGGAATTTGAGCTCGTTTGCAGCGAGGCGGCTCAAAGGCTGCGCGACGCCGAGCACGAAAATGTGAAGATAGTCAATTCCGAGGGGATAGAGCTTGCCGGACATTTCTTCCCGTGCGAAAATGCCGAAAGGGTTATCATAGCCTTTCACGGCTGGCGCTCGTCCTGGTGCAAGGATTTTGGTCTGATTGCCGATTTTTGGCATGACAACGACTCGAGCGTGCTCTATGTTGAGCAGAGGGCGCAAAACAACAGCGGCGGAGAATACATGGGCTTTGGCCTTACCGAGAGGCACGACTGCATAGATTGGATTAACTGGACCATGTGCCGCTGCGGCAAGAATATTCCTATCTATCTTGCCGGTGTGTCCATGGGCGCGACAACGGTGCTCATGGCGTCGGGCTCACCGCTGCCGCCGAATGTACACGGCATTATGGCAGACTGTGGCTTTACCTCGCCCAAGGAAATATGGAAGCACGTCGCCAACAAAAATCTGCACATGACCTACGGGCTAAAGAGTGTGCTTGCGGATTCCATGTGCAAAAAGAAGCTTAACGTGCGCTCGGGCGATTATTCCACAGTTGAGGCGCTGTCCGCTACCGATGTGCCGGTGCTCTTTGTTCACGGCACCGACGACCACTTTGTACCGATAGAGATGACCTACAAAAACTACGAGGTCTGCTCATCGCCGAAGCGCCTGCTTGTCGTACCCGGTGCGGAGCACGCCATGAGCTACTATGTTGACAGCCGCGCTTATGAAAAAGCCGTGCTTGATTTTTGGAAGGATTTTGACTGATACGGAGGTGTTGCATATTGAACCGCGATACACAGGAAATACATCTTGCTCTCGGCGAAAAAATTAAAGAATCTGCTGTTTCTGTGGTACCCATAGTTATAATCGTGTCGGTGCTGTGCCTGAGCATAGTGCCGATGCGCCCCGATTTTTTGCTGTGCTTTTTTCTCGGCGCCGTTATGATGATTTTCGGCATGGGATTTTTCTCACTCGGCGCCGATTTGTCCATGACCCCCATAGGCAACAAGGTGGGTACGGCGCTCACAAAGACAAAAAATCTGCCGCTGATACTGATAGTAAGCTTTTTTCTCGGCTTTGCGGTCACCGTTGCCGAACCCGATTTGCAGGTGCTTGCGGCTACCGTGCCGCACATCGGCAATTTGGCGCTGCTCATATCTGTCGGCATCGGCGTCGGATTTTTTCTCTCTGTGTGTATGCTCAGAATTTTAACCGGTTTTCGGCTGAGGTATCTTTTGCTTATTTTTTATGCGCTGCTCTTTGCGCTTGCCTGCTTTTCGGACAAGGGCTACCTAAGCATTGCCTTTGATTCCGGCGGCGTGACGACGGGCCCGATGACGGTGCCTTTCATTCTTGCCATGGGCATGGGTGTGTCCAACATACGAAGCGACCGCAACGCCGAGTCGGACAGCTTCGGGCTTGTGGCGCTCTGCTCAATCGGTCCTATACTTGCCGTACTGATTTTGGGATTCTTCTATCCCGGGTCGGACGCTGTTGCGGACATCAGCTCGGTCAGCTTTGAAACCACATCGCAGATAGGCAGGGCATATCTGCACGCCGTACCCGTCTACATGAAGGAGATTGCGCTGTCGCTTCTGCCCATAATAGTCATATTTATGATTTTTCAGATTTTTTCGCTCAGGATGCCGCGAATTAGGCTGATAAAGATTTTTGTCGGTATTATGTATACATACATTGGTTTGACATTCTTCCTCGTGGGAGTTAATGTGGGATTTTCGTCACTCGGGGTTATGCTCGGCTCGGAGCTTGCCTCGGGGTGGACGCGCTGGCTGCTTGTGCCGCTCTCCATGCTGCTCGGCTGGTTCATCATATCGGCAGAGCCTGCTGTTGCGGTACTGCAAAAACAGATAGAGGAAGTAAGCGCGGGAGCAATATCGGGCACGGCTGTCAAATACAGCCTTTCTGCCGCTGTTGCGCTGGCTCTTGCGCTGTCCATGGTGCGCGTGCTGACTGGCATACCGATAATGTATTTTCTTGTGCCGGGGTATTTCATCGCGCTCGCGCTATCCTTTGCAGTGCCGGATATCTACACCGCCATTGCCTTTGACTCCGGCGGAGTTGCTTCGGGTCCCATAACCTCAACCTTTATATTGCAGTTTGCAATGGGCGCAAGCACAGCCGTAGGCGGCAATGTGCTCACTGACGCATTCGGCGTGGTGGCCATGGTTGCCATGATGCCGCTTATCTCCATACAGATTGCCGGAGTTGTCAGCACATTCAAAAACCGAGGTGTTCACGGTGCGGATGAAAAGACCTATGCCGATGACGAAATTATTGAGCTTTGGGAGGAGGCAGTATAATGAACTATGTGATTACCGTATGCAACCCAAAATCACTTGAAGTGATGACGGACATATGCTCCGAGCTTGAGCTCGCCATGACCACGGTTCTGCACGGACGCGGAACGGCGGTAAAAAGTATGCTGGATATCCTCGGCATAGAGAGCAGCGAAAAGAGGATAGTGTTTGCTGTTACGGATTCGGCAAAAACTCAAAGCCTGATAGAGCTTGCAAAGGAAAGATTATATATTGGTGTGCCGGGGCACGGCATGATAGTGTCGGTGCCGGTAAAAAGCGTCGGAGGAGGAATAACGATGGCATATCTGAACGGAGGCGACGGAAACACAAAATATGCGCCGAAGATAAATTATTCATATGAACTGATAGTGGCGGTCACAAACGAGGGCATGACGGACACGGTTATGAATGCCGCGCGCAGCGTCGGCGCAGCCGGCGGCACGGTGCTCCACGGCAAGGGTACGGGAGACAGCGGCGACGAGAGATTTCTCAATGTGTCCATAGCCAAGGAAAAGGAAATTGTCCTAATAGTTGCAAAGGCGGAGAAAAAGGCAGCCATCATGAAGGCGGTTATCGAAAAGGCAGGACCTTCGACCGAGGCAGGCACAATAGTGTTCTCGCTGCCAGTCAGCGATATTGCGGGATTCGGATTCGGCAAATAATCATATTCGGATTCGGCTTTAATCTCGGTTTAATATTTGTGCCGTATCATAGCTTCATGATGATTAAAAGGGGCGGTACCGCCAAAGGAGTGATAAACGTGCGTGTGCTTGTTGTGGAGGACGAGCGGGATTTAAACAGGGTCATCGCAAAAAGACTTGAAAAAGATGGGTATTCCGTTGACTGCTGCTATGACGGTGAGGAGGCGATGGATTATCTCGGCGTGGGCGAATTCGACGCTGTGGTTATGGATATAATGATGCCGAAGAAAAACGGATTGGAGGTGCTCGGCGCAATGCGCAGCGCGCATGACGACACGCCGGTGATTTTTCTCACGGCAAAGGATGCCGTGTCCGACCGCGTTGTAGGGCTTGACGCAGGCGCGGAGGATTACCTGATAAAGCCGTTTGCGTTTGAAGAGCTGCTTGCGCGGCTGCGCGCGCTCATCCGCAAGGGCGCCGGCAGGGCGACAAACGTCTTTGAAACGGCAGACCTTGTGATGAACATTGCCGAGCGGCGCGTCAGCCGAGGCGGCGAGGAGATAAGCCTCTCGGCAAAGGAATTTGATATTCTTGAATACCTGATGCGAAACGAAGGCAGAGTTCTCTCGCGTGAGAAGATAGAGAATCATGTGTGGAATTTTGACTACGCCGGCGGCACAAATGTCATAGACGTTTACATAAGGTATCTCAGAAAAAAGATTGACGATAATTATGACAAAAAGCTGATACACACCATAAGGGGAGCAGGCTACGTCCTGCGTGACGACGGCTGAACTGGAAGTGATTTTTAAAATGAACAAAATTTCGATAAAGCTCAGGGTTACCGCGTGGTACACGCTCATCATGATTGCCATATCCGCGGTGGTCATGACCGCCATGATAAAGGTGAGCCGCGACATGATTGTGCGAGAGTCGGGTGCGCGCACCGTGCGCGCCGTAAACAATCTGTCCCATGTGATAGAGGGCAGATTTGAGCGTAAATTGCCCGACGAGGCACATCTGCACGATTTTTCGGAAACCGACAAAAAAATACCTGATTTCAGATTCTTTGACCAAGGCGTACATCTGGCGGTATATGACGCGGATCACAAGCTTGTCGAGGGCGTTATGCCGTTTGAATTTGCGGACAGCATAGCTCTGAATGACGACAGTATAGAAACCAAGGTGTACGGCGGCGAGCAGTATCTCATCTATTCAAAATCGGTTAAGAATAGCGACGGCGAGATTAGGTGGATAACGGGTGTTGCGTCATTTGACAACGAGGGCAGAATGATGGACAACATGATAATCGCCAATCTGGTGCTTACGCTGATACTCATCATAGCCGCGGCAATCGGCGGCTACCTCATAATAAAGCGCGCCTTTCGCCCCGTGGATATCATAAGCCGCACCGCAAAGGATATAAGCGAGAGCAGCGACCTGACGCGCAGAATTGCGCTGCACGGCGGCAAGGACGAAATATACCGTCTTGCGGACGCCTTTGACACCATGCTCGAAAAAATAGAACTCACCGTCGAGAATGAAAAGCAGTTTACCTCGGACGCGTCGCACGAGCTGCGCACCCCTGTTGCGGTCATCAATTCGGAGTGCGAATATGTGCTCGAGTGTGCCAAGACGGTTGACGAGGCAAAGGAATCCGTAAGCTCCATCAAGCGGCAGTCGGACAAAATTGCAAAGCTCATCACGGAGCTTCTCACCATATCACGTATGGACAGGAACACGCTAAAAACCAATTTTGAAAAAATTGACCTAAGCGAGCTTCTCGGCTTTGTGTGCGATGAGCAGGAGGAAATCCACGACAGCAGCATTACCATGGAGCGCAACATCGAGCCGTGCGTATATGCCGTGGCTGACCATATGCTCATTGCGCGGATGTTTATAAACCTCATTTCAAATGCCTACAACTACGGCAAACCCGGCGGCACGGTCAAGGTGAGCCTGCGCGGAGATGACGGCAAGGTGATTGTGAACATAGCGGACGACGGCATAGGCATAGCACGCGAAAACTTATCGAAAATCTGGGAGAGATTCTATCAGGTGGATTCATCGCGAAACAATGAGAGCGGCAGCCTCGGGCTCGGGCTTTCCATGGTGAAATGGATTGCGGAGTGCCACGGCGGAAAAATCAGCGTTACAAGCGAGCTCGGAGCAGGCACGGAGTTTATGTTTGTTATGCTGGGATGTGAGGAGCAGCTACCTTTTTGATAATGCGAGTGCATAATATTTCGGACACATATTGTGTATGTTTGCACAAACTTCAACAAAATCTCGGCATATTTTGCGTTTGCTGTTGACTTTTGACGAATTGATTGGTATACTAAAGATACAGTTTTCTGTTACTGACGGAATGGGTGTTGTCTCGGCGTATTGCCGTAGTACGGACAAAACTCGGCGGAGCACCGCAAAGGATCAGAAAAGATATCAAAAAGCCGACCGTCTGGGCACATCTATTTGCGGATAGGTGTGCCCATTTTTAATTATTTTAAGGTAAAAAGGAGCTTGTGATTATGAAAAAAGTTGCGGTAATAATGGGCAGCGACAGCGATTTGCCCGTTGTGCAAAAGGCTGTTGACACTCTGAGGGATTTTGATGTGCCCTTTGAGGTTCACGTATTTTCGGCGCACAGGACGCCGGAGCAGGTAAAGGATTTTTCGCTCAATGCGGATAAAAACGGATTCGGGGTCATCATTGCCGCAGCAGGCAAGGCGGCTCATCTTGCCGGCGCCATGGCGGCAAACACGGTGTTGCCGATTATAGGCATACCGATTAAGTCGTCAACGCTTGACGGGCTTGACGCACTGCTTTCCACGGTTCAGATGCCGTCCGGAATGCCGGTTGCGACGGTTGCCATAGACGGAGCGCAAAACGCGGCTTTGCTCGCCGTGCAGATGCTCGCCGTAAGCGAGCCGCAGCTGCATGACAGGCTCGTTAAATTCAGGGGCGATGCCACAAAAAAAGTGCTTGATAAAAACAGTGAAATAGAAAAATTATTTAATTAACGCGGAGGAGCTTATCATGGAAAAGAAAGAACAGCTTTACGAAGGCAAGGCAAAAAAGGTTTATGCAACAGAGGACGAAAATCTCTACATAGTGTCATACAAGGATGACGCAACGGCTTTCAACGGTCTCAAGAAAGGCACAATCAGCGGCAAGGGCGTTATCAACAACCGTATGTCAAACTTCCTTATGCAGATACTGGAGAAAAACGGCGTGCCCACTCATTTTGTCGAGGAGATTAACGACCGCGAGACGATAGTGAAAAAAGTTTCCATTGTTCCTCTCGAGGTTATTATAAGAAATGTATCCGCCGGTTCTTTCTCAAAGAAATACGGCGTTGAAGAGGGCATTGTGTTTGACGAACCCACAATAGAGTTTTCCTATAAAAACGACGAGCTCGGCGCCCCGCTGCTCAATGCATACCACGCGATTGCACTGAAGCTCGCCGACCGCACAGAGATAGAGACCATAAAGAGCATGGCATTCAAGGTAAACGAGGTTCTGTGCGAATACTTTAAGGGCATGAACATAAGACTGGTTGACTTTAAGCTGGAATTCGGCAGACTCTCGGACGGCACAATAGTTCTTGCGGACGAAATCTCGCCTGATACCTGCCGTCTGTGGGACATCGACACCAACGAAAAGCTCGATAAAGACCGTTTCAGAAGAGACATGGGCGGCGTTGAAGAGGCATACCAAGAGGTTATGCGCCGTCTTATGGGTGAATAATAATTTGTTTTTTTGGGGATAAAAACCGTTTTTCGGTTTTATCCCCGCTTGTGTTTGATAACATGAATTCAAAAGGAGTACAGCTATGAAAAACATACACGAGGAATGCGGAGTTTTCGGCATTTTTTCAAAAACAACCGCCAACGTTGCCGCAAGCACCTATTACGGGCTTTATGCCTTGCAGCACCGCGGTCAGGAGAGCTGCGGCATAGTAGTCTGCGACGACGGAATTTTCCGCTCGTACAAGGACACGGGGCTTGTAAATGACGTGTTCACGCCCATGCAGATTGAAAAGCTCGGCAGCGGAAATATGGCTGTCGGTCACGTGCGCTATTGCACCACGGGCAGCAACGGCAGGCAGAATGCGCAGCCGATAGTGGTTAATCACCTAAAGGGTCACACCGCGCTTGCGCATAACGGCAATCTTGTCAACTCATATGAGCTGCGCTGTGAGCTTGAAATGCAGGGCTCGATTTTCCATTCCACAAGCGACACTGAGGTTATATCCTATGTCATCACCAAGGAGCGCATAAACACTCATTCGGTTGAGGAGGCTCTCGAAAAAGCCATGTATAAGATAAAGGGCGCATACTCACTGGTGCTTATGTCGCCGCGAAAGCTCATTGCCGCGCGCGATAAAAACGGTTTCCGTCCGCTCTGCTACGGCATAACCGAGGACGGCGCATATGTGGTTGCATCGGAGACCTGTGCGCTCGATTCCGCGGGCGCAACTTATCTGCGCGACATCGACCCAGGTGAGATTGTTGTGTTTGAGGAGGATGGCGTGCGCAGCATACGCACCCATTGCAACACCGCGCCGGAGAAGATATGTATATTCGAGTACATCTATTTTGCCCGTCCCGATTCGTCAATAGAGGGCAAGAGTGTACACAAGGCAAGGCTCAATGCCGGCAAGTTCCTTGCGCAGACCTACCCTGTGGAGGCGGATGTGGTTGTCGGCGTGCCCGATTCCGGTCTTGACGCAGCCCTCGGCTATTCGCTGGAATCCGGCATACCTTATGGAATCGGCTTTATAAAGAACAAATACATCGGCAGAACCTTCATCTCTCCGGGGCAAAAATCCCGTGAGGACAAGGTTCGCATTAAGCTCAACACCATTGCCGACACCGTGAAGGGCAAGAGGGTAGTGCTTGTGGACGACTCCATAGTGCGCGGAACCACCTGCGCGCGCATAGTCAAGCTGCTGCGCGACGCCGGTGCAAAAGAGGTACACATGAGGGTGTCCGCACCTCCGTTCCTCAACCCTTGCTACTACGGAACAGACATAGATTCACGCGATATGCTCATTGCGTGCAACCACACCGTAGAGGAGATAACGCGCATAATCGGCGCGGATACCCTCGGATATCTCAAGGTTGAGGATTTGGGCAGACTTATCGGCAATGAATGTAAGTGCGGATACTGCGACGGATGCTTTACCAACGAATACCCGACTGAGATTCCCGAAAAACGCGGCAAAAGCAAATTTGAAACCAAACTCAGTGAGAAAAGGAGACTGGAAAATGAATAACAGCAGAAGCGAAAGCTACAAGGCGGCAGGAGTAGACATTACGGCAGGTTACAGAGCGGTGGAGCTTATGAAAAAACACATCGCGCGCACAATCACTCAGGGCGCGGCATCGGATATAGGCGGCTTCGGCGGATTGTTTGAGCTCGACATGACGGGCATAAAAAAACCCGTGCTTGTCAGCGGCACCGACGGAGTGGGCACAAAGCTTAAAATTGCATTTCTCATGGATAAGCACGACACTGTCGGCATAGACTGCGTTGCCATGTGCGTAAACGACATCATCTGCTGCGGAGCAAAGCCGCTGTTCTTCCTGGACTACATCGCCTGCGGCAAAAACGTGCCCGAGCGCATTGCGGCCATCGTCAAAGGCGTGGCGGAGGGCTGCGTGCAGTCCGGCGCGGCGCTGGTGGGCGGCGAGACCGCCGAAATGCCCGGTTTTTACCCCGAGGATGAATACGACCTCGCCGGATTTTCCGTCGGCGTGGTAGATAAAGACAAGGTGCTCGACAACAAGACCATCACTGAGGGAGACGTTATCATAGCGCTGCCTTCAAGCGGAGTGCATTCAAACGGATTTTCGCTTGTGAGAAAGGTTTTTGATGTGGAGAACTCCGATATTGGAAAACCGATTGACGCTCTCGGCGGAAAATCCGTCGGCGAAACCCTGCTTACTCCCACAAAGATATATGTCAAGCCGATGTGCGCGCTCTTTGAGCAAATCACCGTTAAAGCCGTTTCGCATATAACCGGCGGCGGATTTTACGAGAATATTCCGCGCTCAATCCCGAGCGGCTTCGGCGCAAGAATAGAGAAAAAAGCGGTAAAAGTGCTGCCGATATTTGACCTCATTGCAAAAGAGGGAAATATCCCCGAGAGAGATATGTTCAACACATTCAACATGGGCGTCGGCATGAGCGTGGTCGTTGCCAAGGAGGATGCCGACAGAGCGCTTGAAATTCTGCGCGCAAACGGCGAGGACGCTTATATCTGCGGCGAGATTGTCCGCAGCGGCGAAAGCGTGGTACTATGCTGACGAAAATAGCTGTTTTCGTATCCGGCGGCGGCACCAATCTTCAGGCACTCATCGACGCTCAAAAAAACGGCATAATTAAGGACGGAAAGATTTGTCTTGTGATCGCCTCAAACGATAAGTGCTATGCGATAGAGAGGGCAAGGCAGAATGATATTCCGTGCGCGGTTGTCGCCAAAAAAGGCGTTTCACAGGCGGAGTTTGAGCAAAAAATCTGCGAGAAGCTTGATGAATACAGCATAGAACTTATAGTTCTTGCCGGGTTCATGTGCATACTGAGCGCGAATTTTACAAAAAAATACCCCGAGCGCATAATTAATGTGCATCCGTCGCTTATTCCGTCCTTCTGCGGCAAGGGGTTCTACGGACTCAAGGTACACGAGGCGGCGCTCAATTACGGCGTAAAGTTGACCGGAGCGACGGTTCATTTTGTAAACGAGGTGCCTGACGGCGGCAGGATAATTGCACAAAGAGCCGTCGAAATTGAGGACGGCGACACACCGGAGACGCTGCAAAGGCGCGTCATGGAGCAGGCGGAGTGGGATTTGCTTCCGCGCGCCGTACAGGATATATCCGCAAAGATAAAGGAGAGCAGACAATGAATATATATTCACTCGGAAATATAGGCGATATTTTAAACGGCAATTCGTATGCCGGCAGAGGTATAATCGTCGGCAAATCGCCCGACGGCAAGGCCGTGACGGCATATTTCATCATGGGCAGGAGTGACAACAGCCGCAACAGAGTTTTCGTTAAGGCGGGAGACGACGTAACAATTTATCCCTTTGACGAATCCAAGGTGGAGGACCCGTCGCTTATAATATATTCGCCCGTCAGACGCGCCAATGACACACTCATTGTAACCAACGGCGACCAGACGGACACCGTGTATGACTTCATAATGAAAGGAAAAACCTTTGAACAGGCGCTCGACACAAGAGAGTTTGAGCCCGACGCCCCCAACTTCACACCCAGGATAAGCGCGGCGGTAAAGCTTGACGGCGGTGATTTCTCCTACAAGATGAGCATATTGAAGAGCTCTGACGAAAAGGGCAGTGCCTGCGCGCGCTTTACCTTCGCTTATCCGTCAATCGGCGGATGCGGACATTTTCTGCACACATATGTGTGCGACGGCAACCCGATACCGACGTTTCAGGGAGAGCCGGAGAGAGTGGCGATGACTGACGATATAGACGAGTTTACAAACGAGATATGGTCAAATCTTGACGAGAACAACAAAATCTCGCTCTACGTACGCTATACCGATGTAAAAAGCGGAAATTACATTGACAGACTGATAAATAAGAACCAATAAACGGAGGTGCGCAAATGAAAGAATTTGAACTGAAATACGGCTGTAACCCCAATCAAAAGCCGTCGCGGATTTTCATGAAAAACG
>CAJLYL010000055.1 GCA_905210855.1 uncultured Clostridia bacterium | reverse complement strand
ATTTGTTGTCAGCAGCCCCCGTTTCGTGGTCTGCGTGTAGTTCCTTGTAAACTGACCTAAACGCCAATATAAATAAAAAAACATACGGTGGGAATGTCGGGCATTCCCACCGTATTTAATTATCGTTCAAAAACAGAACAATATACTTAGTTTTTCTCGTTAATTGCAGCCTGTGCAGCAGCAAGACGTGCAATCGGGATTCTAAACGGTGAGCAGGAAACATAAGTCAAACCAATCTTATGGCAGAACTCAACCGTTGACGGGTCTCCGCCGTGCTCTCCGCAGATACCGAAGTGCATATTCGGACGAACAGACTTACCAAGCTTGCAAGCCATTTCCATGAGCTTGCCGACGCCGTTCTGGTCTACCTTAGCAAACGGGTCATTCTCGAAAATCTTGTTGTCATAGTATGCATCGAGGAACTTGCCTGCGTCATCACGTGAGAATCCGAATGTCATCTGTGTGAGGTCGTTTGTACCGAAGCAGAAGAACTCAGCCTCTTTTGCGATTTCGTCAGCTGTAAGAGCAGCTCTCGGAATCTCTATCATTGTACCTACCTCATACTTGAGTTCAACGCCTGCGTCCGCGATAACCTTGTCAGCAACCGCAACAACAGTCTTCTTAACGTGCTTCAGCTCCTTAGCGTCGCCGATGAGCGGAATCATGATTTCGGGAACAATGTTGTACTCGGGGTGCTTCTTGTTAACATTGATAGCAGCCTTTATAACAGCCTCTGTCTGCATAGCGGCAATCTCGGGGTATGTTACCGCAAGACGGCAGCCACGGTGTCCCATCATAGGATTGGACTCGTGCAGACCGGAGATGATAGCCTTGATTTCATCAACAGTCTTGCCCTTAGCGTCGGCAAGTGCCTTGATGTCCTTCTCCTCAGTCGGAACAAACTCGTGGAGCGGAGGATCCAAGAATCTGATGGTAACGGGGAATCCGCCCATAGCCTCATAGAGTGCCTCAAAGTCGCCCTGCTGCATAGGTTCGAGCTTAGCAAGTGCAGCTTCTCTCTCCTCAGCAGTGTCAGAGCAAATCATCTCTCTGAATGTGCCTATTCTGTCCTCATCAAAGAACATATGCTCGGTTCTGCAAAGACCGATACCCTCTGCGCCAAGCTCCTTAGCCTTTTTAGCGTCTGCCGGTGTGTCGGCGTTTGTTCTTACCTGGAGCTTTCTGTACTTGTCAGCCCAAGCCATGATTCTGCCGAACTCGCCGCCGATTGTTGCGTCAACAGTCGGGATTACGCCGTCATATATGTTACCGGTGGAACCGTCGAGCGAAATGAAATCTCCCTCGTGGAATTCCTTGCCGTTGAGTGTGAATTTCTTGTTAGCTTCGTCCATAACGATGTCGCCGCAGCCCGATACACAGCAGGTGCCCATGCCGCGCGCAACAACCGCTGCGTGAGAAGTCATACCGCCTCTTACGGTGAGTATGCCCTGTGCAGCCTTCATGCCTTCGATATCCTCAGGCGAGGTCTCCAGACGAACAAGGATAACCTTTTCGCCCTTTGCAGCCCACTCCTTGGCGTCATCGGCAGTGAAGACGATTTTGCCGCAAGCAGCTCCGGGAGATGCGCCGAGTGCCCTTGCCATCGGCTCAGCGGATTTGAGCGCCTTAGCGTCAAACTGAGGGTGAAGCAGAGTGTCGAGGTTTCTCGGGTCTATCATAGCCACAGCCTCTTCCTCGGTTCTCATGCCTTCGTCAACGAGGTCGCAGGCAATCTTGAGGGCAGCCTGAGCTGTTCTCTTACCGTTTCTGGTCTGGAGCATATAAAGCTTTCTGTCCTGGATGGTGAACTCCATGTCCTGCATATCACGGTAGTGATTCTCCAGTGTGGAGCAAACCTCCTTAAACTGATTGAACACTTCCGGCATAACCTCTGCAAGTGCGGAGATAGGCTGAGGTGTTCTCACGCCGGCAACAACGTCCTCGCCCTGAGCGTTCATAAGGAACTCGCCCATGAGTTTCTTTTCGCCTGTTGCAGGGTCTCTTGTGAAAGCAACGCCCGTGCCGGATTCATCCGACCAGTTACCGAATGCCATTTCCTGTACGTTTACGGCAGTACCCCATGAATAAGGAATATCGTTATCACGGCGATATACGTTTGCTCTGGGGTTGTCCCATGAGCGGAATACGGCTTTAACCGCACCCATGAGCTGCTCCTTGGGGTCATCCGGGAAATCCTGACCGATTTTTGATTTATATTCTGCCTTAAACTGATCCGCAAGAATCTTAAGGTCTTCCGCAGTAAGGTCAACATCCTGTGTTACGCCCTTTTCAGCTTTCATTTTGTCGATAAGCTCTTCAAAGTATTTTTTGCCGACCTCCATAACAACGTCGGAATACATCTGAATGAATCTTCTGTAACAGTCGCGCGCCCATCTTTCGTTGCCGGTTTTCTTTGCAACTACATCAACAACCTCTTCGTTAAGACCGAGGTTGAGGATTGTGTCCATCATACCGGGCATCGACGCTCTTGCACCGGAGCGAACCGACACGAGAAGCGGATTTTCTTTATCGCCGAATTTTTTGCCGGTGATAGCTTCCATTTTTGTTATGTGCTCGTTAATCTGAGCCTGAATCTCATCGTTAATTTTTCTGCCGTCCTCATAATACTGAGTGCAGGCTTCCGTTGAGATTGTGAAACCCTGCGGAACAGGCAGACCGAGATTTGTCATCTCGGCAAGGTTTGCGCCTTTGCCGCCGAGAAGCTCACGCATTGTTGCATTACCTTCGGTAAAAAGGTATACATACTTTTTAGCCATTAAAACTACCTCCATTTTTCTTTTTGAAACGCTTACATTACACGCTATTGTTAATTTTATAACATATGAGGATAAAAATCCAGTGTTTTTTTGAATTTTTTTTATTTTTTTCGTATTTTTTATACAATAGACAAAAAATGTACTGAATTTATTGGATTTATGTACAGATTATAGTTAGTTTTCACAGAAGTGGCAGAGCGCTGTTACACCCCATTAATAATTGTCAAATTGCCCGTGCCGGCGCATAAGTTAACGCCGCGCTTTGAAAACGCTCCGCCGGGCCGATTCGCCGTCCCCAAGCTGTCCGATTTAATCTTTAACAAGGTTTTCAAAATACTGTGCCGAAGCCGGCGCAATATCCGTCTGCGCCGCCAGGTACTCCGCCGTTATGCCGGAGAGCCGTCTGCATATGCCGAGCGGCATTTTCACCGAGAAAACAGCGCGGAAATCCGCATTGCATATGCGATAGAGTGCCGCGTGGATATCGCGCGTTATCGGCACAAGCAGGTCTGTTCCCGTCCGCTCTTGCTCGTTGCAGTCACGGCAGAGCACAAAGCCGGAGGTTATGTCAAAATACTCGATATTTTTATTGGTGCCGCATACGCCGCATTTTGCACACTCGGGCATATAGCCGAATTCACAGGCGGTTTTGAGCTCAAATATCGCTTTGAGGCGATACAATTCAGCATAAAAATCCGCGTGCGCCGCGTCGGTCTTTGATATCATATAAAGGGTGTTCAAAATAAAGCGAAAATATTCATCCTCAACGGGAAATTCATCCGGAACAGCATTTACTATGTCCGATATGCAGGCGGCGAGCGCCACTTTTTCCACGGAATCGCGCAGGGAGAAAAAATTCTCGCAAAGCTGCGCGGTCACGGGATAGTACATCCCCGTTTTCCTCTCAAACACAAAATCGGAGAGGCAAAACAGCTGCATTGCCGCAAAGCATTTGTGCTTTTGGCTGCGGATTCCCTTTGCCATTACGGTTATCTTGCCGCTATCAGTCGTCAGAACAGTAAAAATTCTGTCGTTATCGTTAAGATTTATTGTCTTTATTATCAAACCTCTTGTTTTCATTTGTGCCATGTGATTTTACCGCCTTATCCGTCTTTGACTCCGCATACACAAGATACTTGTCCACTCTGCCCGATTTGTAAAATTCACTCCAGAGCTCGTAACTGTTCATTTGTTTTTCCTCCGGTATCATTGATAATTTTATGATACCCGAAAGGCAAGTCTTATATATCGGAAATATCTGTCTTGTTTTCGTCCTTTATGCCAAGCTCCCTCATGAGGCTGTCCGAATTTCTCCAATCCTGCTTCACCTTGACCCACAGCTCAAGGTACACCTTGGCGTCGAGCATTTTTTCGCAGTCTGTGCGCGCCATGGTTCCTATCCGCTTTAGCATGGAACCGCCTGCGCCTATGATTATGCCCTTGTGCGACGATTTTTCGCAGTATATGTTTGCGCTTATGCTGTACGCAGGCTTTCTGCCGTCTCCGTTGTACCTCATCTGCACCACCTCTGCGGCTATTCCGTGAGGAACCTCTTTATCAAGCAGTCTTAGAGCTTTTTCGCGGATTATTTCCGCAACAACCTGTTTTTCCTGCTGGTCGGTTATCATGTCCTCAGGATAGAACATCGGACCCTCGTCAAGCGAATCCTTCAGCAGACGTTTAAGCTCGTCCACTCCGTCTCCCGTCCTTGCGCTGACCGGTATAATGGCTGCAAAGGAGTGAAGTACGCTGTAAAATTGAATAACGGGCAGCAGCTCGTCGTGGCGAACCGTGTCCGACTTATTTATGACAAGTATGCATGGGATATCGCCCATCTTGTCCATAATTGCGCGTTCCGCGCCGTTTGTTGCCGCGTCGGGCTCAACCACCATAATGAGCATATCCACGTCACCTATGGTATCTCCCACCGCCTTTACCATGGTTTGACCGAGCTTGTTTTTCGGCTTGTGAAAACCGGGCGTATCGAGAAAAACTATCTGCGATTCATCGTCCGTCATTATCGCAAGCACCTTGCCGCGCGTGGTCTGCGGCTTGGGCGAGGTTATGGCAATCTTCTGCCCCACAAGGGAGTTGAGCAGAGTGGATTTGCCTACGTTGGGCTTGCCGACTATGCCGACAAAACCCGATTTAAAACTGTTTGTTTCCATAATTATTTTTTCCTCCGTATCTCAAACAGCACACCGCTCACATACAAAAGCCCGAATGCAATATACACCCAAAAGAGCGGCATGGTTAAGTATTCAAAAAGCACCGTCCAGAAATGACCGTGGTTATAGAAAAGTATTATTCCCGTGAGCGCCGCGGTTGCGGCGGATATGAGCACCGCGCCTGCGGCGACGTCCTTTGCGACCTTGGCGTATTCGTTGTAGCCCTTTGCCGTCATATCCACCACGCTCTCAAGCGCGGTGTTGAACATCTCGGATATCAGCACGAACACCACGGTAAACGCCAGCACCAGCTTTTCCGTGCCGTTCAGGGCATATCTGCACGCAAGTATCGCCGCGCTGAGCGCCGCAAAAGTATGGAAGCGAAAATTGCGCTGTGTGACTATGCAATATTTCACACCCATGAAAGCGTATTTGAAACTCCTCAAAAAAGCCATGGTATATCTCCTATCTCGTCAAGCCGAGTTTTTCCAGCGTTAATTCCTCGTGGCGGCGCATTTCCTCTCTCTCGCCGTCATTTTCATGGTCGTGTCCGAGCAGATGCAATATAGAGTGACAAACCAAAAAACCGACCTCCCGCTCAAACGAATGACCGTACTCAACGCTCTGTTCACGTGCGCGCTCGAGACTGAGCACAACATCGCCGAGGATATATTTGCCCTCAAACACGTCGCCGCAGTTTTCCTCAAGCTTGCCCCCGTCAAACTCCAGCACGGGAAAGGACAGCACATCGGTAGCCCTGTCCACACCGCGGAATTCTCTGTTTATCTCATGGATGCGCCCGTTGTCCACCAGCGTAACACTCACCATGCAGTCATGCTCAAAATTCTGTTCCTCAATCGCAGCGTTCACCACATCGCGAATAAGTTTTGCCAATTTTTCGTCGCAGTTAATCTTGTCCTGCTCATTCTCCAGCGTAATTTCCGTATTCATGATTATCTCCTGTCGTCATTGACCGTTTTTCTTGGATTCCGCGCGTTTCTCTCCGCGGCGCGCGCGTCTCTCTTTTCATATGCCTTTATTATCTGCTGAACCAGTCTGTGCCGCACAACATCCTTTTCGGTAAGGTAGCAGAATGCGATGTCATCGATATTCCTGAGCACTCCGATAACGTCCTTAAGCCCCGATTTTTTGCCGTCCGGCAAATCCATCTGAGTGATATCTCCCGTAACAATCGCCTTGGAATTAAAGCCGATACGGGTCAGGAACATCTTCATCTGCTCCGGCGTGGTGTTCTGCGCCTCGTCAAGGATAATGAAGCTGTCGTCAAGCGTTCTTCCGCGCATATACGCAAGCGGCGCAACCTCTATCGACCCTTTCTCTACAAGGCGCGCGTAATTCTCCGCGCCAAACATCTCATAGAGTGCGTCATATAGCGGTCTGAGGTACGGATCAACCTTGCTCTGTAAATCCCCGGGGAGAAAGCCGAGCTTCTCGCCTGCCTCTATCGCCGGACGGGTGAGGATAATCCGCGACACATCCTTGCGTTTGAAAGCCTTTGCCGCCATTGCAACGGCAAGATAGGTCTTGCCCGTACCGGCAGGGCCTATGCCGAAGGTGATTGTGTTTTTGGCTATGGCGTCCGTATACGCCTTTTGACCGAGGGTTTTGCTCTTTATCGGCTTGCCCTTTGAGTTGATGCAGATGCAATCCTTGCCGTAGAGCGCCGTCTCGTCAATGCCGTCCACCGACATTGATATGGCGTACTGCACATTCTGGTCGGTAAGTTCCTCTCCGCTTTTCACTATATCCGCAAGCTTGGCGAGCGTTGCCTCCGCCACGGCGACGTCGTGCTCTCCTCCGCTTATCTTCACTCCGGAATCACGGTTGACCACGGTGACGCCGAGCTGTTTTTCAATCATGTTCACATTTTTATCAAACTGTCCGAAAACCGCTATGACGGTTTCCTGACTGTCAAAATTCATTGTTTTTTCCATTAATATTCCTCCGTTGTCCCGGGTTTTTCTATCGGCTTGTGTCCGGCAATGCTCTGCGTACACTCAAAAACCGTCCTTACAGTAATATTCCCGTTTTCGTCCTTCTCATGAGTATATGATTTTTGAATAACGCTGATGTCGGAATCCTTCATTCCGCCTATTTCTTCATATATATCTCTGCACTGGGATTCAACCGCCGCTTTTATAACATCACCGTCATTTACGAAAATCTCCTTCTCTATTATCTCACAATATGTCTCGGTTGTAAATGAAAATAAAGAAATTTTTGAAAAAATCGAAAAATTTTTAGTTTCGGATTGCATATCATATGTGGAAAATGCAGATTCCGTATTGCAAAAAAAAGGATATGTCCTGCCGCCGACGGTAAGATATCTTTTTTTCCTGACATTGCCGGTCAGATTTCTCTCAATATCGGTGTGCCCGTACACTCCGCTGCGCTCGTACCAAGTGCGCGCCGTGACAATGCCGTCGGCGTGAACATAACGCACCGCTCCCGTGCCCGTCTCGGACACGCCGCTGATGAGCACATCGCCCTTCTTCACCACATCGCCCACATGAACAATCTGCCTGCCCACGCGCGGCATAATCTCCGTTATCACCCCGTCGTGCAGCGCAACGCAGTTGCAAAAATCGTCGGGATTTTCAATCTCAGGAACAGGCACGCGCTCCTTCACGTAAACCTGCGCATTGGTTCCGTTTATATCTATCCATATCCATGAAAGCTTGTCATAGCTTATCATAAGCCTGTTTTGAATTTCTTTTACATTTATTCCGTAGCGAAACATTCCCTGCCGAAAACCGACTTTTTCAAGCTCTGTCAATATTTCGTCAGCCGATATTTTTTCGTTGCCGCTCACGCTGACATCGCGGATAAAGCTTGACGACAGAAACACCGCCGCGGCAAATATCACAAAGCTTGCCGCAAAAGCCTTTCTGCGGCAAGTTTTTTTAATCAGCTGCGCAAGCGAGCAATATGTATAAACGTTAAAACTCGCCCCGTAGGCAGCGCAAATATTTTTTATTTTTTCCGCATCGGACACATAACAGCAGAATTTCACCGTTATTTCATCATCACGGCGGATTTTCCATATGCGCACGCCGCCGCGCGCGCAGGTCGTCATAAACTTTGCCGTGTCCGCACTGACAACCTCTGCGCGGCAATAGCCGCGCACAAATCTTATCAATTCATTCATCGGCGCTCACCTCACACAAATCCCACGGAATGAATTTTACCGCTTATGCTCGCGGTGTTTTCGGACAGATATTCTATGTTCAGTTCGCTTCCGCATATCTCAAGCATCCTCTTTTTCAGCCTGATGAAGATAAGTTCGTCCGTATATTCACACACGCCGTCGTAGTTTTCCACAACAACGGCGGTGTCTGACACGATGGTTATTTTGGATATCCCCGGGATAACCTCCGGCGCATCCATCGACTGCGCAAGCTTATCTATAAAATCTATAAATATCACACCCTCAGGTTAGGCAAACGAGACTCAAACACGAATTACCCACCGCTTATTTGATATCATTTTATGATTATTTCGCAGAGTATATGAATAAACATGGTTTTGGGGTGATGATGCAGCATGATTAAGAGAATCAGAGATTTTGTTACCGTTATAATTTGTTTCGGAATCTGCGCCGCGCTGTGCGTGAAATTCCGTGATATATCCGCTGCAACGGTTAATGCGGCAGGTATGTGCGTAAAAATCATCATTCCGTCATTATTCCCGTTTTTCGTGATATCGGATGTGCTTATGTCACGGTTAAATTTTTCGCGCGGCGGTATCTTCGCACGGCTTGCGCGCAGCATTTTCAATCTGCCTCCGTGTGCGCTGCCCGTGCTTGCCATAGGCATAATCAGCGGCTACCCTGTCGGCGCGGCGGCTGCCGTCAGGCTGTATGAAAACGGCGAAATCTCAAAACCCGACGCTGAACACCTCATATGCTTCTGCAACAACTCGGGGCCGCTTTTCCTCATATGCTCGGTCGGCTGCGGTATGTTCGGCTCGCTGCAGATAGGAATAATGCTGTACGGCATACACGTATTCACCGCCCTTTGCGCCGCTGTCATCGGCGGCAGGCTGTACACAGTGAGCGGCGGAACTGTCCTCACGCCCCGCAAGCGGTTCAGCATGGCTGAGGCTGTGGAGAATGCATTTTCAAAATGCGTAAAAATAACCGGCTTTGTGATATTCTTTGCGATAGCCGCGGAATTTGCACTCGGCGCGGCGAACAGGCTTCCGTTAATAAGCTCATCGCCGTTTCTGCGGTGCGGCGCCATATCGCTGCTTGAAATGACAAACGGAATTTCGCGCTCCGCCGCTCTGCTGCCGCTCGATGAAGCGCTGTGCCTGACCTCATTTGCCGCAGCGTGGTCGGGAATATCTGTGCTGCTTCAGGTAAAATCGGTCACAAAAAATCTGCTGTCAACAAAAAAGTATGTGAGATACAAATTCTTCTCCGGCCTCGGTGCGGCGGCTGTGACATCGAGCATATTCAAAATAGGCAGAACCGAGTTCTCACTCGGTTTTCCTTCGCTGGGAGAGGCGACGGCGATATGCATGACCGTCCTGTGCGCGGTTATGATATTTTACACTTATGCAAAAAAGGAAAAGAGACGCCGCAAGAGCGACATCTCCCAATCATGAAATTTAATTTAATATATAAACCTTAACAGAGCGTCTGCCGAAGCTCATACACTCGCTGTTCGTCGGGAAAAACAGGTCAACCTTGTTTCCCTTTATAGCTCCGCCCGTGTCTGCCGCGGTGGCAAATCCGTAAACAAACCTGCCGTCCGTGCTTTCGATATACAGCTTTGAGCCGAGCGGAATCACCCTCGGGTCAACCGCCACGGTGCCGTATGCAGCGCGTGTGCCGGTAGCCGTTATGCCGTAGCCGGGGTCTCCCGGACGCTTGCCGCAGCTCTGAAACGACAGGTCATATGCCGTGGCAGAGCAGGTTACAACTTTTGAGTAGTTGACCGGCGACTGACCGGGCTTGGGTTTGGCTCCGTTATATATCACTTTGTTCACCGGATTTTTTGTTACCTCCGATGAAATCTCCGTGCGGCTTATCTCAACACCGTTTTGCAGATAAACGTCGTACTTCCTGGTGAGCACACCGTTTTCGCCCTCTTTGGCAACGGTGCTTGTTCCTATCTCCATAGAATAATTCTGCTTCGTAACCGTCTTAAACGGTATCGGCTCATCTGCCGACAGCGTGGTGCGGACAACTCTCGTTATCTCCACGGAATCATTCACGGCAAGCTCTCTGTCAATGGCGGTGTCGAGAATATCATAAAATCCTATCTGAATACCCTTTTCCTCAAGAAATTCTCCCACCGTATTTTTCGATGTAAAGTATTCCTTGGAAATACCGCCGTCATTCATGATAACTTTTTTTACACGGTTGATTACAATAACCTGTGATTCCGACACGCTTGAGTCAAGCGGCGGTGTAACCACATCATATTCGCCGAGTGTTACCCCCTGCTGTGCCAAAACGTCCGACACGGTCGTCTTGGGCGCAAATGCCGTTATTGCCGCGCCGTTGTCGATTATTTCAACCTCGACCGACTGCGGAGCTGCAAAGGTTACTGTGTTTGCAAATATAAACATTCCCGCAACGATGGCGGAAGTTTTGCAGCGTGCATGATTTAGTTTGCCGATTGCATCGTATATGCTGACAGAGCTGATGTGCTTAAACATGATGCGCTCGGCTGTTCTTTTAGTATGCATAAATGCCTCCTGTTATTTTTGCTCGCTTGATTATTTTATGACATCTTAAGCTTTTTGTCAAACTTGGAAATTTTTTTCTATGTGCAGATGTTACAAAATTGCGGGCAAAATTTTCCGTTGACGGCGTCAAGGTAAAATTTGCATTAAATATCGTCAAAACCTTTTGTTTCCGCCCTCTATACAATGTATTCATATGTTACCCGAAAATTACAAATTTATTACGAATAAAAAATATTT
>CAJLYL010000054.1 GCA_905210855.1 uncultured Clostridia bacterium | reverse complement strand
GGTGCGAATTGGTATGCGTATTGTAGCGGAAATCCAATTAGGTATAGTGACCCATAATGACATAGATGTTCGTCTTGCATATTTCAGCAAATCTGACAACCTAATTAATTATATAAACAATAAGTATGAGGGTGAAGATAGAAATGCTGACAAAATTACAAAATTTGTTGTTTTTTCTCATGGCTTTGCTAATGGAACATTGTCACTGGGATATAATTATGATTCGGACTATAATAAAAATTTAAATTTTTCGATTGATCAATTGGACAGCATAAATGAAAATGCATTTAATAGTCCCAATTCAATGTTTTATTCCTGTAATACAGGAACAAATGTTAATGGCGAATGGGGTAATAACTTTGCACAAAAATGGGTAAATAGGGTTTCGGGGCAAACATGGGCTTGGAATACAACCACATTTTACGACATTTATAAAGACGGCACCTTTTGGCAAAAAAGATATGTTGATATGAATTTATTTATCAAAGAAGGTGCAACGAATTATCCTGTTGGTTCTAATGGTGTTGAAGCAATACGATTTACGAGGTGATCTATCAATGAATATGAAAAAATCACATCTTTTGTTGATTTTCATTGCTATTATTATGGCTTTCGCCTATGGTTGCTATGGTTACTTTTCTAAAACTAAAACGATACTTCCTTTGAAAGATATTGTAAGTATTGAGGATGCAAGTAATTGGCGGATTTATGTTTTAAATGATGCGCAGGATAAAATATTACTTGATGTATATGATCCAATTCTGTTGTATGACAACAGGGAGTTATTCAGTATACAAAACGATAATGATGTATATAAAACAACTCCTCAATATGTTGTTAAAATACTTAGAAACGATAAAGTTTATGGATTGTATTATCTCATTGACATTGATCAAATTGATTTTGGAACAATTCCGTATGAGAATAGGTAGTTTTTATGACAAATTATTGTTCTTAATATTGAGTGATATAATGTCAGTTATGCGGTATGGGCGACCCTGTTGTGGTCGCCCGCTGTTTACGAACTGTTTAATCCGGAGCGGCAGGGGGCGATGCCCACATCGCCCCGAATAAAGAGAGCGGATTTAACGGGTCGATGAAGGCATCGACCCCTACCGCCCTGCGGATTATTCCGATAGTCGATAAAGCCTCCTTTGCCCTAAAGGGAGGTACCGCAGTAGGCGGTGGAGGAATCCACGCTCCGCCTTCTATCCAATCAGAAAAACGTCACCTGGTCGCTCTCGGGCAGGTTGGCAAACATCCCTCTGCCGCGCATTATCTCCACAATAGTCTTTGTGACCTTTGCGCGCTTTGCAAAATCCTCAACCGATGCAAACGGCTCTTCGTCGCGCGCGTCCACAATGCTCTTTGCCGCATTTGTGCCCAGACCGGCAATGGCGTTGAGCGGCGGCAAAATGCCCTTCGGCGTCGGCAGGAACTTGTACGAATGTGATTTTTCCAAATCTATCGGCAGGAAATTCAGTCCCCTTGCATACATCTCTATGGCAACCTCCAGAATCGTCATAAGGTTTTTTTCCTTATCGCTCGTCTGCTTGTCGCGATCCTTCGCCTCGTACATACGCATATTTTTGATTGCCTGTTCCCTGCCGCAGGCGATAATCTCCGCGTCAAACTCATCCGCGCGCACGGTGAAGTACGTACAGTAGAACTCCATAGGATAGTACACCTTAAAGTAAGCTATGCGGAAAGCCATAGTGACATACGCCACGGCATGAGCCTTCGGGAACATATACTTTATCTTTTTGCACGAGCTGATGTACCAGTCGGGCACATCGTTGTCGCGCATTGCCTGCTCAAACTCCGGCGAAAGGCCCTTGCCCTTTCGCACACTCTCCATTATCTTAAACGCAAGGCCTTTTTCCACACCCTTGTAGATGAGGTACACCATGATGTCGTCTCGGGTACAGATTGCCTCGCCCAGGGTGGTTTTGCCCTCTTTGATGAGCGTCTGCGCATTGTTCAGCCACACATCCGTGCCGTGCGACAGACCGGATATTCTCACCAATTCCGAAAAAGTCGTCGGCTGAGTGTCCACAAGCATCTGCCGCACAAACTTTGTGCCGAACTCCGGCACGGCGTATGTGCCCACGGGCGAATTTATCTCCTCGGGCGTTACTCCCAGCGCCTCGGTACTTGTGAAAAGGCTCATCGTCTTTTGGTCGTCTACGCGGATGTCGTGCGCATCAAGTCCCGTCAAATCCTCAAGCATTCTGATAACCGTCGGGTCATCGTGACCGAGGATATCGAGCTTGAGCAGATTTTTGTCTATCGAGTGATAGTCAAAGTGCAGCGTGATAATGTCGCTGTTTACATCGTCCGCCGGATGCTGAATCGGCGAGAACTCGTGCACATCGCGGTTCTTTGGCACTACTATGATGCCGCCCGGGTGCTGACCCGTGGTGCGCTTAACTCCCGTGCAGCCGAGCAGCAGCCGCTGCGCCTGTGCCTGGGTAATGTGCATACCCTTGCTTTCATAGTATTTCATAACATAGCCGTAGGCGGTCTTTTCCGCCACAGTGCCTATTGTGCCGGCGCGGAACACGTGACCCGTGCCAAACAGCTCCTCAATATATTTGTGCGCTCTCGGCTGATAGTCGCCCGAGAAGTTGAGGTCGATATCAGGCTCTTTGTCGCCGTAGAATCCGAGGAATGTCTGGAAAGGTATGTCGTGACCGTCCTTAATCATCATCTCGCCGCACTCGGGGCAAGCTTTGTCGGGCATATCGTAGCCGCAGCCCACGCTGCCGTCCGTGATGAATTCGTTGTGCTTGCACTTGGGGCAAACATAGTGCGGCGGCAGAGAGTTAACCTCGGTGATGCCGCTCATAAACGCCACAAGCGACGAGCCGACAGATCCTCGCGAGCCAACCAGGTAACCGTCGCTGTTGGACTTCCACACAAGCTTTTGCGCAATGATGTACAGCACGGAATAGCCGTTGCTGATGATGGAATTAAGCTCGATGTCTATCCTGTCCTTTACAATGTCGGGCAGATTGTCGCCGTAGATGCTCTTCGCCTTGTCGTAGGTGAGCTTTTGCAGCTCCTCGTCCGACCCGGGAATCTCCGGCGGCGCCTTGTCGTCCGGCACGGGCTTGACAACATCTATCATGTCGGCAATGATGTTGGGGTTGGTGATGACAACCTCCTTTGCAAGCTCGTCGCCCAGGTAGTCAAACTCGGCAAGCATCTCGTCCGTGGTGCGGAGATACAGCGGCGGCTGCTCGTCCGCGTCGCCGTAGCCCTGCCCTGCCTGGAGGATGCGGCGGAAAACCTCATCCTCTGGGTTCATAAAGTGCACATCGCAGGTCGCCACGGTCAGTTTGTTTTTGCGCTTGCCCAGGTCTATTATCGTGCGGTTTATGTTCTTCAAATCCTCCGCGCTCTCCAGAGTGCCGTTGCGCAGCAGGAAGTTGTTGTTGCCGAGCGGCTGAATCTCAAGGTAATCGTAAAAGTCGATTATCTTGTTTATCTCGTTGATGTCAAAGCCGTAGGGGTCGTCCAGTATGGCGCGGTACAGCTCGCCCGCCTCGCAGGCGGAGCCGACAAGCAACCCCTTGCGGTACTGCTGAATCAGGCTCTTGGGCGCCCTCGGCTTTTTGTAAAAATAGTCGAGATGTGATTTTGATATTATGTTGTAAAGATTGCGCATACCCTCCTGGGTCTGCACAAGGAGTATGCAGTGATACATCTTCAGCGAGCGGATATCCACATCTCCGGCAAGAGAAGGGTTGATTTTATCCACGCTCTCCACACCCATGTCCTCAAGGTTGCCCAAAAGGCGCAGCATAACGTGAGCCGTGGCTATGGCGTCGTCGCTCGCGCGGTGGTGATTCTCCAGTTTTACGCCGAAATGCTTAGTAAGTGTGTTGAGCTTATAGTTTTTCACTCCCTTGACGGTGCAGCGCGCAAGCTCTAGGGTGTCCAGATAGCAAAAATCAAACTCCAGTCCGCACCTTTGCGCCGCCCTGCGCACAAACGATGTGTCAAACGCCGCGTTGTGCGCCGCAAGCACCGCTCCGCCGACAAATTCATAAAACCTCGGCAGCACCTTGTCTATGGGGTCTGCGTCGGCAACCATGTCGTCCGTGATGCTTGTCAGCTCGGTTATCTTCGGCGGTATGGGTCTGCCGGGGTTGACAAATTCGTCAAACGTATCGACTATCTGCCCGTCCCTCACCTTCGCCGCGCCGATTTCTATAATCTCCTCGGTGAGGTGCGAAAGTCCCGTTGTCTCCAGGTCGAACACCACATACTCGGTGTTCAGCGGCTTTTCGACGGGGTTAAACACAATCTCCGTGACATCGTTCACCAGATAGCACTCCACGCCGTACAGGATTTTTATCTTGTCGCCGGCGGCATGGTACGCCTCGGGGAATGCCTGCACGTTGCCGTGGTCGGTTATCGCCACCGCCTTGTGACCCCAGTTTATGGCGTTCTTAACAAGCACATCTGCGTCCGTCATGGCGTCCATAGCGGACATCTTGGTATGCATATGCAGCTCCACCCTTTTTTCGGGGGCGTTGTCCATGCGCCCTGCGGCAGGCTTGCTCTCGCAGATATCGTTTACCATGATGATGTTCTCGCGGTCAAAGCTGTCATACTGCAATCTGCCCTTTATCCTGACATACGCCTTGCCCGCCTTCATTCTGCCCTTTGCCTCCTTGAATTTTCCCTTAGGGAAAAATGCCTTGCAGGTGTAGGCGTCGTTGTTGTCCGCCAGGTAGAATTTAACCAGAGTCTTTTCGCTCTTAAGCTCGCGGTCGTCAAGATAGATTATCTTGCCGCCGATGACCACGGAGCGCATATCCTCGCTGATGTCCGATATGGGTATGCTCGGCTCTGTTATCGCCTTGCCCAGGATTACATCGCTCGGCTCGGACGGCGCTTCGGTTATCCCGTGCTTCGGCTCAGCGGCGACAATCTCGGGCAGCGCGCTCAGCGTTTTATCCAGTGCGCGGTCAAGCTCGGACGCGTCGCTCTCGTCGGCAAACACCACCTTAACCTTGTCGCCCGTCTGCGCAAAAATAAGGCGCTCCATAACCTCGGCGCACTTCATGTCGTCCAGAAGTCCCGTGCCGTAGCGGCAGTGTACCGTGAAAACGCTGCCGTCAAGCTCCGCCGTGCTGTCCATAAAGAGATGGCGCACACCGGATATCACCTCGTTTACATAGAAAACAAGGTTTTTGTAGTATTCCGCCGCGCCCAGCCTCGCAAGGCTTGTGTTTATGTACTTAACCTTGAGCAGAAAGCTGTTCAGGCGGTATTTGTCCTTAATGTATTTTTTAAAATCCTCTATTATGCCGTAGGGAATCAGCTCCTCCGAGGCAATGGTGACAACCATTGTGCGCTCGGACGCGCTCGCGTTGGTTTTGTACACCACCGCGCGGCTCAGCTCATCGGGAATCTGTGCCCCCGAAAACATATTCTCGAGTCTCAGTTTTGTTGGAGACATTTTTTCATCCTTCCATCTTTTCTATTTCTTCCTTTAACACATCAAACAGCCTGTCCTCGCTCACCTTCATATACGGCTCGCCTTTTTTGAAGATAAGTCCCTCGCCGTTGCCTCCGGCAACGCCGATATCCGCCTCGCGCGCCTCTCCCGGGCCGTTCACCACACACCCCATTACCGCCACCGTTATCGGCTTGTTCACCGTCATGAGGTATTCCTCCACCCTCTTGGCAAGCGGAATGAGCGATATATTGGTGCGCGCGCAGGTCGGGCACGATATAAACTTCGGCGACCCTCCGCGCAGATTGAGGTCTTTTAAAATCTCGCGCGCAACGACAACTTCCTTTACGGGGTCGTCCGTCAGCGACACGCGAATTGTGTCGCCTATGCCCTCGGACAGCAGTGTGCCGATGCCTATGGCGGACTTGATTGTGCCGCCGATAAAGGTGCCTGCCTCGGTAACGCCGAGGTGGAGCGGATAGTCAAAAGCCTCGCTCATCAGGCGGTACGCCTTGATTGTCATGGGTACGTCGGACGCTTTGAGCGACACAACTATGTCGTCAAAGTCATATTTGTTGAGTATCTCTATGTGAGTTTTGGCGCTCTCCGCCATTGCCTCGGGGCAGGGACTGCCGTATTTTTTCAGGAGAGGCTTCTCCACAGAGCCGCTGTTTACGCCGATTCTTATCGGTACGCCGCGGCGCTTTGCCTCGGACACAACCGCGGCTATGCCTGCCTCGCTGCCGATGTTGCCGGGATTTATGCGCACCTTGTCAACGCCGCACTCCATGGCTGCCACGGCAAGGCGGTAGTCAAAATGAATATCCGCCACAAGCGGAATGTGTATCTGCGATTTTATGTCATATATCGCGCGTGCACTCTCCATGTCGGGCACTGCCACGCGGATTATGTCGCAGCCTGCCCTCTCCAGCTCATGGATTTGCGCGATTGTCGCTTCGGCGTCCTTTGTGCGTGTGTTGCACATGGACTGAATTGCTATCGGCGCGCCGCCGCCAATGGTTTTGCCGCCTATTTTTATTTGTTTGGACATTTACGGACTTCCTTTCGTATGTTTAAATTCACTTTTTTCATCAGATTTGCCGCGAGTGCAGATATGATACATCCCCTCAGTCAGGCAGTTTTATTAAATAATAAAATCCGCCTGCCAGCTCCCCTGCGAAAGTTTTGTCATTACCGCAAGGCTCCCCTGTGCAAGGGGAGCTGTCGGCGCAAATAGTATACTATACTTGGATTATACTTCCGATCAATTCTTTCTCCTCACACCAGCACGGTAAAAATATAAACAATCAGCGAGCCGTAAAAGAGCACGGCATAAGGCTTATACTCCGCCTTTGCCGCTCTTATGCGCTCATCGCCGAAATCGTATTCTTTAAAAGCAAACCAGAGGAATCTCTGCGACGACGTTTTTGCCGGAATCCTCTCTTTCGGATTCTCCGCGGCGATTTTTTCGGCGACGGTCTGCCACGTGCCGATCTCATCGAGCAGTCTGACGAGAACATCGCATTTTTTTATCATAACAAATGCCGCCGCCACAAGATACAACACATATGCAATGCTGATTATCATATGCGCCATACCGTCCTTAATTAATATCAGTGCTGCAATAAACAGCAGCGACGCCGCTGTCTGCACGGCAAAAACAAATTTATTCTTCATAGTCTTTTCTCATTCCCGCTATTCTCTCAGATTTATCACATATTCCACATTGTCTATTATCGCCTTGGCGCTTATCGTGCCCTCGCTGCGCTCAAGCTCCTTGGGCACATCGAAAATATAGTGGATGCGCGCTGCCGCGCCTGCCTCTACCGTCTGTCCGGATGCAAACTCAATGTTCCTGCCGCCGTCTGTCTCCGCCGCCGCAAAGCAGGGATAGTCTCTCCTGCCGTCGTTCACGGTCATTGCGCACACCGCGTCCGCGCGGATGGCGCTCCCAAGCGCGTTTTCGTAGCTGAGCACAATGTCGAGATATGTGTTTGCCTCCGACGTGTTCTCGTAACACGCGGCGTACTTCTCGGAATTCTGCGCAGCCACCCTGTCCGTAAACGAATATCCGCAGTATGTGACATTGCCGCATTCGCCTGCCGCAAGCGGCACATCCTTTTCAAGAATGATATCCGCACTGTGGGCGCGCGCATTTGCCATCTCCTCAATCAGCCGCTTTTCCTCAACCTCAAGCCGCCGCTTGTTGTACGAATTGTCTATGATGAGCGCTGCCGAGGCTATCAGCACCGTATATACTATTATAATCACGGGGATTGATACCCTTCTTGTCTCCATGACGAAGCCTGAGAATCTTTCCCACTGCTGCGCCGCTCTTTCGCGCCGTCTGCCGCCTGAAGAGAATTTTTCTCTCAATATGCGCAATATTTCCGTCTTTTCCTTTTTTGGCGGATTTTGTGCGATTTCCGCCCGTTTTTCATTTTGAATTGCCGCGATTTCAGCAACCGTCTCCGGTTTTATCACCTCGGTCTTTTCGAGCACCGCGGTCGTATTTTCACGTTTTTCACTCTTTTCCCGTTTTTCTATCCTCCCGATTTTTTCAATATTTTCAGTTTTTACCGTCTTTGCGGCAATTGCGCTCTTCCTCTGCGCTTTTTTCTTAATATTCTGCTGTGCTTTCACGTTTCCCGCGTTTTTCACGTTTTTCTTTTTCTTATGCTTTGCCAATCCCGTCACCTCACTCCGCGCAAATCACGGCGAATACAAATTCGCCGCCGCCAAGGTCATCGTTTCTGTCCGCTATGTAGGTCTTGCGGTCGGACAGATAGCCAAGGCTTATTTTCTCTATCGGCGAGCGGAACATATCGAGAATTTTTTTGTTCAAATCGCCGCCGCACGAGTAAAAATACGTGATGAGATTTGCCGTGTCGAGACACATCTGTGCGCAAAGGCGCATACAAAGGCATTTTGAGTTGAACACATGACTGTCGGCGTGTTCGCTGCCGCGGTACGCGGCGAAATATATGTCCGTGTCCGAGGTGAGCACTCCCTTAACCGCCGCAAAGCCGCCGACGCGCTCATGGCGCGCGACAGGACTTTAAAAAAGCTCTCCGCCTCGTCAAAAAAGCTCTCAACATAGCCTTCGTTAAAGCGAATCACGCCCGAAAAAGTCTCGTGCAGCTCGCCGAGGGCGCGGACGGAATCATCAAATTTATCGTCAAGAGACGACGGCACAAAGGCGACCGCCGCCGCAAAAGCGCCGCGCCGCGCCGTCACCGCGCCAATCTCGCAGGCGAGCGACACATCAAATACATTGGCGGCGTCCGTCACGACAAAAACCGCCGTATTGGGAGTCGGAAAGAATTTTTGGCTGTCCGCGAATTCATACTTCGATGTCAGCACATCGTCGGCAAGCGAAATTCTCGCCGATACCTCGTCCGACAGTGTGACGGTGCGAAAATCCGGCAGAGCGGATTTTATGCGGTTTACCGCGCGCACACCCGTTTCGCCGACACCCAGTATGAGGGAGTTTATCTTCATCATTTGTATCACCTCGTTTTCATATATTTAATTTTATCACAATATAAAACAAATTTCAACTCGGAAAAGCGATTGACAAAACTATTTTTTTCGGATATAATAAAAGGCACAAAAAGGAAATCAACCGGTGATCATGATGAAAAAACACTACGCATACATACTGCACTGCGCAGACGACACATATTACTGCGGCTACACAACGGACATATCCGCGCGCGAAAAGGCACACAACAGCGGCAAAGGCGCCAAATACACCCGTGCGCGCCGCCCCGTGAGGATGGAATACGCCGAGGAGTTTGCCGAAAAATCCGAGGCGATGCGTCGGGAATGCGAGCTGAAAAAGCTAAGCCATGCGCAGAAAAAGGATTTGTGCAAAAATGGCGGCAGAGCGCAGTAAAGCTCTTTTGACAAAAGAATTGACGGAGGTACACATGGCTTCGGGCAAAGAATATCTTGATTTTATACCGGAGCAGCTGTCCGGATTGGACGAAATAACATACAGGGCAATGATGGGCGAATACATCATCTATTACCGCGGAAAAATCGTCGGCGGAATTTATGACGACAGACTGCTTGTAAAGCCCGTTAAATCAGCACTCGCGCTTATGCCAAACGCAAGGTACGAGCTGCCGCAGTCGAGCGGCGGCAGAACCATAATGACAACCGAACCGAAATTCATCCCAAACGAGGCGGTCAGGATTTCACTGTCGGACAACGCGTCATTTAATGTGCGCATGATAGACTGCGTGGGGTACATAGTGGAGTCCGCCCTGGGGCACATAGAGGAGGACGCGCCGCGCATGGTGAAAACCCCGTGGTCGGACGAGGCAATCCCCTTTGCCGAAGCGGCGGAGAAAGGCACAAAAAAGGTCATCTGCGAGCACTCGACAATAGGCATAGTGGTGACGACGGACGGCAGCATAACCGACATACCGCGCGCCGACTACATAGACGCGGAAAACCGCGCCATAAACGAGCTTAAGGAGATAAACAAGCCGTTTATCGTGCTGCTCAACAGCGTGAACCCCGACAGCGATTCGGCGCAGGCGGCAAAAGCGGAGATAGAGCGCCGCCATGATGTGCCCGTGCTCAGCGTAAACTGCGCCATGCTCACGGCGGACGATGTCAACAGCATAATAGAGACGGTGCTGTTCCGTTTCCCCCTCAAGGAGATTTCCATAGATGTGCCCGACTGGGTGGAGGTGCTCGAGAGCGACCATTGGCTCAAAAAGGCGGTCTGCGACAACATTTTGTCGTCAATAAAATCCGTCAGCCGCATCTGCGACTACAAAAATGTGCTCTCATCGCTTGAAAACTGCGAGAATATAGACACCGCCTCGGTTACGGACATCAACCTGGGCGAGGGCACGGTGCATTTTGACGTGACCGCAGCCGACAGCCTTTTCTACAAAATTCTCGGCGAAAAATCCGGCTTCGAGATTGACGGCAGAGACACCCTCATGGAGCTTATGGGACAGCTGTCGCATATAAAAAAGGAATACGAAAAAGTGGAGTTTGCGCTCAAAAAGGTGCATGACACCGGCTACGGAATAGTCGCGCCGAGCATAGACGAGCTTGAGCTGGAGGAGCCGGAGATTGTGAAGCAGGGCGGCAGATTCGGAGTAAAGCTTAAGGCAAGCGCGCCGAGCATACATATGATATGCAACAAACAGAGGTTCTTAAAAGCCGCATAAAATGGTGGTTTTCAAAGGCACAGAGCTAAAAACTCGAGTCAACCCCGAATTTTGTGTAAAGTCTTTACGAGACCTCCAAGATGATATATAATAAAAATATCATTATGGAGGTTTTAATTATGCCAAGGTACAAATTAAGTCCCGCGGAACGGGCAGCGGAAAAAGAACGCAAGGAGAATTTGCGTAACATAATGAAAGGGCTGGAGGTAAAGAATTTTGATGACCTGAAAGATGTGTTCAAGATGATGGTTGGAGAAATGCTTGAAAACGGTCTTGACGGAGAGCTTGACGATGAATTAGGCTATA
>CAJLYL010000053.1 GCA_905210855.1 uncultured Clostridia bacterium | reverse complement strand
GTAACTCAATTCTCTTTTAACGAGAACCTCAATCTTTATGCTGTTTATTTTTCAAGGTTCAATCGTCAGCCTCTTTTTGAGGCGACCTGATTATGATACCACATCGGCATCGGTTTGTCAAGAGTTTTTTGAAAATTTCTCAAAAAACTTTTTTGACCCATGCACCGCGGTGAATCTCTCACGCAAGGTGCCTTATTATAATACCACAACGCAGGGGCGGTGTCAAGTGTTTTTTCGACTTTTTTTGAAAACTTTTTCAAAAAAAGTCTCTTCGTAATATCAATTCTGCTCTGCCGGGCACAGCACCTCAAGGTTTGTTCCGCAGAATATATCGTCTCTGCCGCCCATAAAAGCGCAAAACTCCTCAAAAAGCTCCCAGCGCTCGGGATATATGTCAAACTCAAACGAATGTCCCCAAATATAAAACACCTTTGGCTCGCTTGTCTTTAATTCAGCAAAATCGCGCGCCGTTTCAAACAGCTTGTCCCACTCTCCGTGGCAGTAAATCGTCCCCTTGTACTGATACAAATCCGCATACGGCTCAAAGCTGGCCGTCGTGGCAATGGTTCGAGCATATTTAACGGGAGTGTTGTTCTTTATCAAATCCGCCACACGCCCGTTGCAGTTGACGCCGCCGCAGGGATATGCCATACCCCTGACCTCATATCCCGCCGGTTCGGAGAGATTAATCCTGTCTCTCTCCACCTGGCGGATAACCGTGTCGTCATCCTCAATCACCGTAAGGTTGGGGTGGGTCAGAGTGTGCGCCGCCACCTCATGACCGTCATAAATATATCTGATATCCTTAGGGTTATTTTTAACATGGCTCACCCTGCGCCCTTCACAGGTCAAATGTCCCGGCAAGCCGAGCAAATCCGAATTGAGATTAAAGGTTGCTTTCAGATTATATTTGTTAAAAATCTCAATCAGCCGTTTATCCTGGGTCACGCCGTCGTCAAAGCTGAATGTCACGGCTTTGTTTTTGCCGTCAGGGAAACAATTATTCATACAACACACCTCCCGTTACTATTGTAATAAGCAGCTTATAACTCATATTCTTTTCTGATACGACCAATTGAATCCATGGCATCGGAAACATTGCCGTTTGTTACCGATTTTTCGGCTTTTGCAAGCTTTTCATATATGGAATTCATATATATCGTTTTTTCATATGCCTCCATACTCATAATGACCATGTCTCCATAACCGTTTTTTGTTATAAAAACAGGCTCGCTTGAGGAATGGCAGATTTCGGATATTTTGCTTGTGTTTTTCAAATCACGAATCGGTATTATCTGTGGCATAATATCATCTCCCGGCTTTATTATGTCTTTATTATGTCACAAATATACCGCAATGCCAATAGGACAGCAGATTTTTCTGCGTAAATAAATTGCGTCTGTCTGATTAACCAATGTCATCCATACAGTATTACAAAAATTCAATCCGTCGACACACTGCTGACAGGCTCGGATATCTGCCTTAGCGGATATTTCACACGCCGCAGGCGCACTCGCAAAAAGGTGGTAGCGACAGCGAAACGTCGCGAGCGCGTTTACAAGCGAGCAGTTGAGCCGAGCGTGCCTTTTTTGCGAAAAAGGAGGAGCAGCGGCATGAGCGAGCTCTGATTTTTGCATAAAAAATCAGAGCAAGCTATATACAGCTTGCTCCGACGTGGTCGGGGTGACCGGACTCGAACCGACGACATCCAGTTCCCAAAACTGGCGCGCTACCAGCTGCGCTACACCCCGAAAATGCTATGTAATTTGCGATACCGCTATATTATATAATATTCATGAAAAAAAGTCAAGTAAAAATATCTGTAACAATATACAAAATCCGCGCAAAACGCTTGACAAATCCGCCGCTCTACACTAAACTATATATGTATGATTTTTTTGAAACCAAACGAAAGGATTGAAATAAAATGCAAAATTCCGAAAAGACAATGGACAAAATCGTTGCCCTGTGCAAAGGCAGAGGCTTCGTGTATCCCGGCTCGGAGATATACGGCGGCCTTGCGAATTCATGGGACTACGGCCCGCTCGGCGTTGAATTTAAGAACAACGTAAAAAAAGCGTGGTGGAAAAAATTTGTTCAGGAGTCCCCTTACAACGTGGGGCTGGACGCAGCGATACTTATGAACCCCGAAACATGGGTTGCATCGGGTCATGTGGGCGGCTTCAGCGACCCGCTCATGGACTGCAAAGACTGCAAATCCAGATACAGAGCGGACAAGCTCATAGAGGACTGGTACTACGACAAGGGCGAAACAGTCACCGTTGACGGCTGGAGCGCCGACGAAATGAGCAAGTTCATAAAGGAAAACAACATAAAATGCCCCAAGTGCGGCAGCATGAACTACACTGACATAAGGCAGTTTAACCTGATGTTCAAGACATTTCAGGGCGTTACCGAGGATTCAAGCTCGCAGCTCTATCTCCGTCCGGAGACTGCCCAAGGCATCTTCGTAAACTTCAAGAATGTTCAGCGTACATCAAGGAAGAAAATTCCTTTCGGCATAGGTCAGATAGGTAAATCGTTCCGAAACGAGATTACCCCGGGAAACTTCATTTTCAGGATAAGAGAATTTGAGCAGATGGAGCTTGAGTTCTTCTGCAAGCCGGACACCGACCTCGACTGGTTTGTATACTGGAAGGATTACTGCAAAAACTTCCTGCTCAGCCTCGGCATTAAAGAAGAAAACATTAAGATGCGCGACCACGCTCAGGAGGAGCTCGCATTTTACAGCAAGGCGACAACGGACATAGAGTTTATGTTCCCGTTTGGCTGGGGCGAGCTGTGGGGCATTGCGGACAGAACCGACTACGACCTCAAGCAGCACTCTGAGCACTCGGGCGAAAAGATGGAATACATCGACCCCGAGACAAACGAGAGATATGTTCCCTACGTTATCGAGCCGTCACTCGGTGCGGACAGAGTTGCGCTTGCTTTCCTTGTGGAGGCATATGACGAGGAGGAGATTAAGGAGGGCGACACCAGAGTCGTTATGCGTTTCCACCCGGCGATTGCTCCGGTGAAAGCTGCGGTTCTGCCTCTCTCAAAGAAGCTCAGCGACAAGGCATACAAGCTCTATGAGCAGATGAGCAAGAGATTCAACTGCGAGTTTGACGAATCCGGCTCAATAGGCAAGAGATACCGCCGTCAGGACGAAATCGGCACGCCCTGGTGCGTGACATACGACTTCGACAGCGAGGAGAGCGGCAACGTAACCGTGAGAAACCGCGACACCATGGAGCAGATTACCCTCTCTATGGACGAGGTTATACCCTACATTGAAAAGCAGCTTGAGTTTTAATATACAAAATTAATTTAGGAGGAATTTATAATGTTAGTTTCAGCAAAAGAAATGCTTGTAAAAGCAAAGGAAGGCAAATATGCGGTAGGTCAGTTCAACATCAATAACCTTGAGTGGACAAAATCCATCCTGCAAACCGCCCAGGAGCTCAACTCTCCCGTTATCCTCGGCGTATCCGAGGGCGCAGGCAAATATATGTGCGGCTACAAGACGGTTGTCGGCATGGTAAACGGTATGCTCGGCGAACTCGGAATCACGGTTCCGGTTGCACTCCACCTCGACCACGGCAGCTACGAGCACGCTTTCAAGGTAATTGAGGCAGGCTTCTCCTCGGTTATGTTCGACGGCTCTCACTACGACATCAACGAGAATATCGAAAAAACAAAGGAAATCATCAAGCTTGCTCACGAAAAGGGTCTTTCCGTTGAGGCGGAGGTCGGCTCTATCGGCGGCGAGGAGGACGGCGTTATCGGCGGCGGCGAGGTTGCCGATGTTGACGAATGCAAGATGATTGCAGACCTCGGCGTAGATATGCTTGCGGCTGGCATAGGCAATATCCACGGCAAATACCCTGCAAACTGGCAGGGGCTGCGCTTTGACGTGCTCGAGAAGATAAGCGAAGCGACCAACCCGATGCCCCTCGTACTCCACGGCGGCACAGGCATTCCGGCAGATATGATTAAAAAAGCTATCTCGCTCGGCGTTTCCAAGATTAATGTAAACACAGAATGTCAGCTGTCGTTTGCGGACGCAACAAGAAAATACATCGAGGCAGGCAAGGACCTTGAGGGCAAGGGCTTTGACCCGAGAAAGCTCCTCGCGCCCGGCGCAGAGGCTATCAAGGCTACCGTTAAAGAGAAAATGGAGCTCTTCGGTTCTGTAAATAAGGCGTAATTTTATTCATAACAAAAAAGGCTTCCGACAATTCATCGGAAGCCTTTTTTGTTATGCTTCAATTTTCAAAACTATTCAAGGATATATATGCCCTTAACACTATTGTCAATCATTATGAGAACAACCTTTGTAGCCGTCTCAGGGTTGTCGAGCGCAGCAATGAGTGAACCGTAAGTTTTCTCAACAAGCTGTGCGTCTCTGCCGCTTGTGTCATACATATAGTACGGCGTCTTGTCCTTCACGGTGTAGGTATCATAGTTTGCACCCTCGGCGTAGTCTCCGGGCATAATGCCCACAGAACCGCTGCCGTTGTCGTTGATGTCAATCGAGTATACAGTGCCGTAAACCGCGGTGTAATAACCGGCTTTTTTGTCATATTCAATTTTCCTTACATAGTCGCCGTCCGTTGCTTTTTCAAGCTTCTTGTTCTCAATATTGAACTGCTTTTCAATATCGTCGATTTCATTGTCATCCGTAGTAGTGTATCTGATGATATCGCCGTTGTTGTAGCCCTTTATCTGATCGAGGTCTTCGGTGTATACCACAGTGTCCTCGGCATCGCCGAATTTTCTCACGGTAAGCTCATATGAAGAGTGGTCGTTGTGCGTTACCGACTTGCGGCCGATAATTACCGCAGCGTTTGTTCCTGCGCCTACATTATTCAGCGAGCCTCCGCTCTTTCTGTAATATACAACAACCTTTGCCGTTGTGCTGCCGTTCGGCACATCATACGGCTCTACGATATAGCCTTCGCCGTCAGTGAATGTGGTGTATGACACCTTTTTGTAATCTGTCTCGGATGTGGGGTCGATAGGTACAACAAACACCACGGTAGACGAATTCATGTTAAACTGCGTTGTCTTGTTGCTGTCCTTGAATGCATATCCGCTCTTTGCATATGTGAGCTTGGAGGTATAATCCGAATATGGCTCCTTTTTTGCAGTGTCGTCTGTTGTGAATGCATAAGGCACTATGCCGTCGCTTCCCACTATGGTAAGGTCGGTGATTTTGTTTGAGCTGTTTGCCTTGTATTTAACAACCTGCGGGGTCATCTTACCTATTTTGTCTTTGTAATCTTTTGCTTTATTTCCTGTAATGTCACCGAATGCACTATTCAGCAATTCAATAACCCTGCTCGGCTTGCATGAGCTGCCGTTTACGCGCACACTGTCATTCAAAGTGTAGGTTGTCCACTTGCTGCTTGTGTTCATTATACGCACCTGGTATTGGCTGTCAACACCCGATGTTGAGCTGTAACCTATCAGATATCCGTAAGGGTCTGATGTCGCATTAACGTCTACGAATGCAATTCTGCCCCAGTAATCGAGATAGAACTTAACACTTGTGCCGATGTCAAACTTGTAGGTGCCGCCTTTTTCGCTCATGAGCTTTTTGAAATACGGCGAAGCCTTGTATTCCTTGTTGGATACAGTCACCTTGTCGTAGCCGTCAGCCAAGCCCGACACAGAGCCGGAAACAGTGGCTGTGGAGACCATAACCTTTGTGCCGCTTGTTTGATTAAGCGGTTTTGCAACCGATACCACAGCTTTGTTAACAACCGCGCTGAGCTTTGCGTCTGCGCTCTTGCCGCCGGCAGAGGACACTCTGGATACTACCGCGTCATCCTCGTTTATGTTAATTGTCTCGGCAAAGCCGCTCTTATCGTAAATTGTCGTTACGCCGTTGTTTGTGACAGGCGCGTTTGCATAATATGTCACGTAGCTGTCCACATATGCAATATCATATGCGCTGTCGTTGTCGTTGTTGACAAGCCTTATTGTGCCGTCGGTCAGCTGCAGAAGAGCTGCGTTGATTTGTGATTTGGGAACACCCACGCCGTTGTACACGATGTAGAGGTTATTGTCAAGATTTGCGGTAGATTTTCTGGTATCGCTGTCGGGGTCGGCATAGTAGCTTATGCTGCCGAGAGTTGCGGAATCGAACAGCTCGTCAGTAATATCCAGTGTTTCATACTTGCCGGAAACTCTGATGGTTGTGACGGTGTACTTGCTCGAGCCCGTGTATTTAAAGGTAACGGGTCTGCCGAGATACTGCGTCATATCATTGTTCTTGAGAGAATCGGACAGTGTGTAGATTGTGTCGTCAATCTTAATCTGGCTCTTGGTGAGAGCGTCGTCGGAACCGCGCAGAGAGTTGTCAAATATGGCGGTAACCACACCGTCGCTTTCGGTAACGTCATCGTCGCTGCCTATGATGTCACCCTTGGAGGTGGAATAGGTCGGTTTGCCGTTGGCGTCCGTGCCGGTCTGCACCAGTCTGTCTGTGCTGAGCATATTGTCGCACAGCTGTGCAACCATGCCTCTGGGTGCGCCGTTGTCGGGTAGCGAGCCCGTGCCCTTGGTAACGCCTATGCGGTTTGCCATGTCTATGTAACCGGTGTACCAGGGGTCGAGTGTTGTGTCAACAACAGGGCCGTAGCCGAGTGCGCACACAATCATCTTTACCACCTCGGCATATGTTACGGTAGCCTCGGGGCGGAAAGTGCCGTCCTCATAACCGTTAATAATGCCGAGCCCTGCTGCGTGTGCAACATAGGGGATTGCCCATTCGCTGCCTGCCATGTCGGGAAAATTTGTTGTCGTCTGATTAAATGCAGCCGTTGCGCCCTCTTTTGTCATAACGACAATCTTAGCAAATTCTGCTCTGGTTATCGTTGCGTCGGGCTTAAAGCTGCTTGTGCCATCGCCGTTGTCATAGCCGTTGATGATGCCTTCGCCCACAAGGTCATAAATCGCTTCGGAATACGCTGTGTTTTCATCAACATCGTTGAACTTGAGCTCAGCGAAAACCGAGGTTGTGAGCACAGAAGTCATAAGCATCGCCATGGTCAATGCAAACGCTGTGATTTTTTTAAATGCTTTCATCTTTGTTCCTCCTGTTTTTTCTGTGCGGAGTTTTGTCGCTGTTCCGCACGATTATTTTTTCAGCTAATACCATACTACCATTAAAATCGCAATCAGTCAATACGTTAGCGATATTGTTACACAAATTTAATTTTACATAAGATTGATTTGTGTGAAACGCAAATTTTCTCAAAGGCGAGGTAAGCATTATCGACCCCTACACCTCATCACCGCCTTGCGGCGGAGCTTCTCCTCAAGGAGAAGCCTTTTGCACAACGCAGATTCTGCAAAGGCTCGGTGATGTATAATATATTTTGAAAACCGATAGCAGCCGTAGGTATGCGTGTGTTTTCAAAATATATTATACATCACCGAGCCAACGCACAAAACCCCTCAAGGCGAGGGGTGTGTATTATATTTTGGGCAGCGGCTCGGGTCATATGTTATGTATCTGCTCGGCACGCAGCCGCTATGGCGCTCGCTGACGCACAACACATGACCCTCGCCTTTGCGCAGTAACTGCATTTGTGCCAACGGATGTGTATGTACAAATCAAAATATATACCACCGAGCCGATACACATCTCAAAACCAACAATCGGGGCACTACAATCAAGTAGCGCCCCGAAGCCATCATTAAATCAATCAGCCTGCAACCGCCGCAGTGAGAGTATCTCTGAACTGCATGATTCTGTAACAGATTACAAATGCTTCTGCCCTGGTTATGTTGTTCACCGGACGGAAAGTGCCGTCCTCATAACCCTGTACAAATCCGAGGTCGGAAGCCGCAGCAACATATGCCGCACTCCACGCCTCCGCGTCTACATCGCTGAAGTTTGTGTTCTTGTTGTCAGCCTGTACGCCCAGCGCACGGATGAACATTGCCACCATCTCTTCCCTGGTTACAACCTGCTTGGGTCTGATGGTGCCGTCGCCGTAGCCTACAAGGATGCCTTTCTTCATGGCAGTTGCAACAATGTTTGCCGCCCATGCGGACACATCGCCCTTGTCTGCCACGTCTATCTCAAGACCCGTCTCCTCGGGGATCTGATTTACCGTAAGGGCAATCTTTGCGATCTCCTCTCTGGTGACGCCGTTCTCGGGGTAAATGTAGTTGTTGCCGTCACCGGAAACAATGCCCTTGTTGTAGAGCGCCATCACAGAGTCGTATGCAAAGTGATCCTTGGGCAGATCCTTAAATATGCCGCTGTCACTCGGCGTCGGTATTATTACCGTGCCGCCGGGGATAAATGTTCCGCCGCCTCCGGGTCTGCGGCTGTTTGTGCCGCTGACGCCGATCTCACCGGAATCGGTGTCCTGCGCCGTAAAGGTGAGCGCTATCTCAGTCGTCTTGCCTAAATAGGTAACGGTAGCCGTGCCGCTGTTGTTAGAGCCTTTTGTCACTTCTACGGTTGCTGCGGCAGTCACATCTTCTGTGGAATCGTCGTTCTTTGTGGCGGTTACCTTGTAACCCTCTGTCGCCTTTATGAATTCCGCAAGCGCCTCGTTGGTCTTGCCGTACCAGTCTGCATATGCTATGGTGAGGGTTTTCGGCGTTACATCGATAGATTTAACCTCTGCCGGATTCGGCTTGAAGTTGAGGTCTATTGTGGTTTCCTTATCTCTGAATTCTATCTTTGCGGTCTTTGATTCCATGTCAACAGTGATTTTAGCCTCTTTTATGAGACCGTCACTTGCGTACGGGTCGCCGTCCTTCACCTTGATTACAAGCTGTACATTCTCTTCGATGTAACCCTTAATCTTGGATATCGCGTCGTCTTCAGCGTTCCAAATGTCATAAGGAACATCAAGCGGCGACGGGCCTGCATTGATTCCTTCAATCTCTGCATTGAGCTTAGGTATGATAACTCTCCATTTTGCTCCGCATCTATCGCACTCATATTCTTTTACGCCGTCTTCATCAGTTGTAGCCGGAGTTTCAGAAGTGATTCTACTCATATGGTGAACGGTCTTAATCGGAAGCGTAACGGACAATTCGCCGTCTTTCCATACAAGCTCACCGTCCCCGAGAGTATAAGTATCTGTTATTTCAACCTCGCGGCCGTCCTCATAGACGGTGTACGCTTTCAATCCAAGCGACTCAACATACTCTGCAAGTTTTTCATTATTGCCGCAATACTCAATCTCGGTGATTTTCTCCTCAACCTGCTTTACAATAATCTTTGCAGGGAGGGGATCGCCGCGCTTAATAGTAATCTTACCGGTCTGCGATACTGCACCCTCAGTGTAGGTGACAGTTATCTCGCCTGTTTCCGTGTTAACCGCCACGATAGCCTTATCGGTAACATCCTTTGTGTCGCCGTTGTTGTACTTAGCGGTGACAGTGTATTTGCCCATTATATATTTCTTAACCGCGTCAGCACCTGCTTTTACGGTTGCGTAAGGAATTTCAAGCTCGGTCGTGCTAAGCTCAATGCCCTCGAGCACTACATTCGGTCTTGTCAGATTGATTTGAGTGCTCTTGCCTTCAAATGTGTATGTTGCCTTAAGTGTTTTCAAATCTACGGTAAGTACTGCATCGACAGGAGCTTCATGCCAGCCGTCTTCATAGAGTCCGTAAACCTTTATACCCTTTGTTTCGATATATGCTTTAATGGCACCCGCATCATTGGCAACGCTCCACGGAATCTCTAGAGATTCAACAGTGTCTGTACCGATTCGTGCCTGAATATCTGTGAGCAGCGGATCTTCAACGGGCTTGTATTGTGAAAGATCAACCGTTGCACCTTTCCCGATAAAGCTCGAGCTTGTTTGATTAATGCTGTTGCCGATTTCAGTTTTATCATCAACAGGGAATACACTTGTCTCTCCCGTTGCCGCTGCCGGATCGGTCGGTTTAAACACAAGTGTGAACATTACATCGGCTGAACTGATGTCGCCGTCCGTCGTACCTTCTTTGGAATTTTTGTTAGCATACGAAATTTTGCCGGACTGTGCGTATTCACTGCCGGCCAAAGCGTCTTTTGCCCTGAGTATACCGTCATCTGTTCTCACATATGTAAGTTTAGTATGATCAAAGGAGTATTCCATATAAAACGAACTGAAGAAACCGCTTACTGCATACGGAATTCTGTCGAGAGATACAGGAATGCGGATCTCTCCGTCGGTATACTTAACTTCGCCGAAAATGATTTGCGGATTGGAAAGCTCTACTGTTGCTTTCGCATATTCCGTATTCAACCTAATGAATTTATTATTATCATCGCCAATCTCGGAGTGAATCTGAGGGTCAGATTCATAGTCCTCAACAACAGTCACATCAGTAGTGCCCATGCCCGTTATCACTTTGAATTTGAGGGAAAACATAGCGCCGCCGCTGCTGAATTTTTCCTTTGTAACAGCGGGTCTGCCAGCCTCTTCATCGGCAAACCAACTGACTCTAAGCCTGCCCGGAACCCCAATGTTTACAAACGAATCATCAATTGTCATTTTACCGCTCTCAACGCCGGTAAATTTAAGCAAATTTTGATCATAGCTGTATGTTGCCGTAAATTGTGATATATTGTCAAGATTAATGGTGCCGCCGACGGCAACCGGAACAGTGACAGTATAGTCATCAAATGATGTCACAGGTGTTCCAACAAACGATATTCTTGCAGGACCGGAATCGTCCGCAAAACCTACCGTTACGAAAGACGTGAGAATCATTGTGACACACAGCAAAATTGAAAGCAATTTTTTTGTCATAATTTCCTCCTGTTTCCGCAAAGATGTGATTCTTTGCTTATTCAATGTTATTTTTTTCGCAGGCTTGTCTGCGCCGAAAAGGCGCAAAAATACCCACCCCGACTATATAGCTATATGATATCATCTTTTGGCGGTTAAGTCAACCGAAATATATGTAAATTTATCGACATTTTTTTTGGATAAAATGACAACAGACAGCCGTGCGGCATAGGGTTGCCGCACGGCTGTCTGAGTAAATCGGACGGGTCGATGAGGGCATCGCCCCCTACAC
>CAJLYL010000052.1 GCA_905210855.1 uncultured Clostridia bacterium | reverse complement strand
CATATTTTGAAAACCGATAGCAGCCGCAGGTATGCGTGTGTTTTCAAAATATGATATATATAGCCGATCCGGCGCACAAATTAAAAAACCGTCCCGGTTACACAAAACCGAGACGGATTTTTACTGTGCTCACAGCCGGTTGCCTACACGACTATGCCTTTATTAAGCTTTTCAAGTGCCTTTTCCGCCGCGTCCTGCTGCGCTTTTTTCTTGCTGCCGCCGCTGCCGGTCGCAACTTTTTTGCCGTTGACGCACGCCGCCACAACGTAGGTCTTTTCGTGGTCGGGTCCGGATTCGGACAGCACATCGTATGTGACAGTGCCGCCGTCCTTTTGAACCGCCTCCTGCAGCGCAGTTTTGTAGTCGTCCTCCATGGCGCTGTGCAGCCGCGCGTGCTCCTCAATGGTGGTGCGCAGTATCCTCATTATAAACCTCGCCGCCGTGTTCATGTCGCTGTCCAAATACATCGCCGCAATCACAGACTCGGTCACATCGCACAAAATGGCGTCCTTGTCGTAACCTCCCGTCATCTCCTCGCCGCGGCTCAGAAATATAAATTCTCCGAGACCGAGCCTGCGCGCAACCGCCGCAAGCGAAGTCTCGCACACAACAGAGGCGCGCAGCCTTGAGAGAGCGCCCTCGGGAAATGACGAATAGTTGTCGTAGATGTATCGGCTTACAACCACGCCGAGCACCGCGTCGCCCAAAAACTCAAGCCTCTCGTATGAGCGGACATTGGGTGTCTTTGCCTCATTTATGTATGACTTGTGACACAGCGCGGTTTTGAGCAAAGAGGAATTTTTGAAACTGTACCCCAGCCTTTTCTCAAGCTGTGAAAAATCGGTATTCATAGTCAATCTCCTATTCCTGCTCGTGTGCCTTGATATATTCAACCGCTTTGCCGACAGTATCTATATCCTCGACATCGTCCTCGGACACCTCAAAATCAAATGCCTCTTCAATGCCCATAACAATCTCCACAAGGTCGAGCGAATCCGCCCCGAGGTCATTCTCAAAAGACGAATCCATGGTAATTTCGTCGCCGGATATTCCGAGCTGTCCAACGATTATCTCTTTAAGCTTTTCAAATTCCATTTATTTCACCTCCGCAACAAATTTAATTAATATTATATATATACATCCGTTGTTTGTCAATCACATAAATGTATATTTTTAATATTTTTCGTTTCCGCCCCATCAGCACAGTTGATTGACTTTTCGAGCTTTTGCGGTTTTGCGTGGATTTGTGTTGACTTGTGCGGATATATGTGTTACAATATGTAATCGGAGATGATAACAATGCTTTCACAGGAAAGACGGCAGTACATAAAAGAAGAAATAGAAAAACACGGCGCCGTGACGACATCTGCGCTTACGAAACAATTCGGGGTATCTTTGGAGACAATCCGCCGCGACCTCATCGCCATGGAACAGGACGGCATTTTAAAAAAAGTTCACGGCGGAGCAGTGCGCAACGAACCTATGCATATTTTTCGCAAACTGCCGCAGCGGCTGGCGGAGAACAACGACGCCAAAAATCAGCTTTCAAAAACGGCGGTTAAATATATTTGCAAAAATGATGTAATCGGCATAGACTACGGCAGTACCGCAGTCAGCCTTGCCCGCGAGATAAAAGGCAAATTTGATTCACTTACCGTAGTAACATACTCTCTCGATGTGTTCTCTGAACTGAGCGGCGACCGCGGCATCAGACTTATCCTCTGCGGCGGCGAATATCTTGCTGACGAAAAAGCATTTTACGGTCCGATTACAAATAGTACACTTGACGGCATTTTCATAAACAAAATGTTCCTTTGCCCTTCGGCAATATCACTCAAATTCGGCGTGTGCGACTGGCAAAACGAGATGTTTTCCGTACAAAAGAAAATGTCGGAGCATTCCGATACGATTTACGTCCTTGCCGACAGCAGCAAGTTTGAAACAAAGGCGCTGCTTAAAATCGGTGATGTGTCATCGTATACATATATCACGGATGCCTTGCTGCCAAACGGCATAAGAGAGCTTTACACCGAAAATGAGCTTAAAATCATCACAGAATGAGGAGACAAAAATGGAACACAAGAATTCCGCAAGAAAAATTTCACTGCTTTTCGCTTTCACATACATGATAAGCTACATGACGCGCATAAATTTCGGCGCGGTAATATCCGAAATGGTGTCATCAACAGGATTCAGCCGCTCGTCGCTCGCGGCGGCAATAACCTGCAGTTCCGTCACCTACGGGTGCGGTCAGCTCGTCAGCGGATTTTGCGGCGACAGAATCCGCCCCAAGCTGCTATGCCTTTGCGGACTTATAACAACAGGAATTGTCAATCTGATGATACCCATGTGCGGCAGCGCGGCGCTTATGACAGTGCTGTGGGGCGTTAACGGACTGGCACAGGCCTTTATGTGGCCGCCGATTGTCAAACTTATGACGGAGCTTATGACGGACGAAGAATATAAACACGCAACCGTTGTGGTATCGTGGGGCAGTTCCGTGGGAACAATAGTAATGTACCTTGTATCGCCGCTTTTCATAATCTTCATGAACTGGCAGAGTATATTCTTTGTCTGCGGTGCGTTCGGGCTTGTCACGGCGGTAATATGGCACAAGCAATGCGTTGATGTGCCCGTCGGCAAAAAGAGCACATCATCGGTGGTGGGCAAATCATCCGCCGGCCTGTTCTCTGCGCTAATGCTGATGATTATGGCAGCCATAGTTTTGCAGGGAATGCTGCGTGACGGCGTGACAACCTGGATGCCATCGCTCATTTCGGACACATACAATCTGTCAAACTCCGTTTCGATTCTCACGGGAGTTGCCCTGCCGATATTCGGCATCATCTGTTTCCGCGCGGCGGAACAGTTGTATCGCATTGCTCCCGACAATCCTGTAAAATGCTCGGGAATAATCTTTGCTGCCGGAACACTGTCCGCCGCGATTCTGCTCTTTGCAGCAGGCAAAAATTCCATTATGACTGTGCTTTTCTCCGCGCTGCTCACAGGCTGTATGCACGGAGTAAATCTTCTACTCATATGCATGATACCGCCTTATTACAAAAAACGCGGCGGCGTGTCTACCGTCTCAGGTCTGCTCAATTCGTGCACATATATCGGCAGTTCGATTTCCACCTACGGTATAGCCGTGATATCCGAAAAACTCGGTTGGAACACTACGATTTTTGCGTGGTTTGTCATTGCCCTCGCCGGAAGCATAGTCTGCTTCGCCGCTGTCCGCCCGTGGAGAAAATTCGTGCATGGGGAGAACTGACAACGGCAAAGTTTTACTCAAAATTTGTGCAAATTTACATTTTTGCCTTGCTTTTTTGACAGAAGTATGGCATAATAGATGTATTATTACAATTTGGGGGAAAATTTATGAACAATGAAAGAAGCGGTTTTACCGGAAAAATCGGATTTATCCTGGCGGCTGCCGGCTCGGCTGTGGGTCTCGGCAACCTGTGGAGATTCCCGTACCTCGCCGCGCAGTACGGCGGCGGAATTTTTTTGCTTATATATCTTATATTGGCAATTTCATTCGGCTTTGCTCTGATGACGGCAGAGATTGCCCTCGGCAGGAAAACAGGACTTAGCGCCATCGGTGCATATAAGGCGCTTGACAAAAGATTTGCCTTTGTCGGCGTGCTCACATCACTTGTGCCCATGATAATACTCCCGTATTATTCCGTTATCGGCGGCTGGGTTACAAAATACCTTTTTGCATTTATGACCGGCAGCGGACTTGAGGCGGCTAAGGACGGCTATTTCACCGCTTTTATCGGTCAGACGGGCGAGCCGATTCTCTGGTTCACCATATTCATGGGCCTTACGGCGCTTGTAGTGCTCTTCGGCGTTGAAAACGGCGTTGAAAAGGTGAGCAAGGTGATGATGCCGGTGCTCGTTGTGCTCTCGGTAGTCATAGCAATATACTCCGTGACACGCCCGGGCGCAGGCGCGGGACTTGAGTATTACCTCAAACCCGACTTTTCCAAATTCTCTGTTAAAACAGTGCTTGCGGCTATGGGACAGCTGTTCTACTCCATGTCGCTGGCAATGGGAATTATGATAACCTACGGCTCGTATATGAAAAAAGAAGTTAACCTTGAATCGTCCGTAAGACAGATAGAGATATTCGACACAGGCATTGCATTCTTTGCCGGACTGATGATTATCCCTGCGGTGTTTGTATTCTCCGGAGGAGACGAATCGGCGCTCAGCTCAGGCCCGAGCTTGATGTTCATCACACTGCCGAAGGTATTTGAGAGTATGCGCGGCGGCAATTTCATCGGCTCTCTCTTCTTCCTGCTTGTGCTCTTTGCGGCGCTGACATCGTCCATTTCACTTATGGAAACCGTTGTGTCAATCTTCTGCGACAGATTCAAGTGGAACAGGAAGTTCACCTGCATTGTGGTATTCATAGGCTCTATGGCAATCGGTCTGCTCTCCTCGCTCGGCTACGGCCCGCTGGAGAATGTAAAGATAATCGGTATGCAGTTCCTCGATTTCTTCGACTTCATCAGCAACAGCGTGATAATGCCTATCGTGGCACTGTGCACCTGCATTTTTGTCGGCTATTTCATCAAGCCGCAGACCATTATCGACGAGGCGGAATATAACGGCAAATTCAGCGCAAAGGGACTCTTTGTGGGAACAATAAAGTACATTGCGCCGGTGTGCATTGTGCTTATACTCATATCTTCCATACTCGGAGCTTTCGGCATAATGAAGATATGATTTCGGCAAAAAAATAATTAAAAAAACCACTTAAAATAACTTGACAACATATTAAATGAGTTGTATAATTATCATGTGGAATTTTTGGGCGTTCATTCTACCGTCAAATAGGGTGAGTGCCCTCTTTTTTTGGAAATGCCGCATAAACAAGGGAGAAATTGGGAGGACAAAGTAATGGCTAAATATATTTTTGTTACCGGCGGAGTTGTGTCGGGACTCGGAAAGGGCATCACTGCCGCATCACTGGGCAGACTGCTTAAGGCAAGGGGACTTAAGGTTGCGTCGCAGAAACTCGACCCTTATATCAATGTTGACCCCGGCACTATGAGTCCGTATCAGCACGGCGAAGTGTTTGTTACCGAGGACGGCGCGGAGACCGACCTTGATCTCGGTCACTATGAGAGGTTCATAGACGAGGATCTTAACAAATACTCCAACCTTACGACGGGCAAGGTGTACTGGAATGTCCTCAATAAAGAAAGACGCGGCGAATATCTGGGCGAGACTGTTCAGGTCATCCCCCACATTACCAATGTGATAAAGGAATTTATCTATAATGTCGGCAAAACCTCCGATGCGGATGTTGTCATCACGGAAATCGGCGGAACCACGGGCGACATTGAAAGCCAGCCGTTCCTCGAGGCAATACGTCAGGTAGGCCTTGAAGTCGGCACCGAAAACTCCCTCTACATACACGTAACGCTTGTGCCCTACATCCGCGGATCGGAGGAGCACAAGTCCAAACCGACTCAGCATTCCGTGAAAGAACTCCAGGGCATGGGCATACATCCGGACATCGTTGTTCTGCGCTGTGACGAGCCGCTTGACGAATCCATCTTCCGCAAAATCGCCATGTTCTGCAATGTAAAGCCCGACTGCGTTATAGAAAACATAACCATACCCACGCTCTACAAAGCGCCGCTTATGCTCGAAAGCCACAATTTCTCCAGCATAGTGTGCCGTGAGCTTGGGCTTAACACTCCCGAACCCGACCTTGCGGAGTGGAATGAGATGATAGAGAGCATAGAGAACAGGACAAAAAAGACTACCATAGCCATAGTCGGCAAGTATGTTCAGCTGCACGACGCTTACCTCTCGGTTGCAGAGGCTCTGCGCCACGCAGGTTACAAGCACAGCGCCTTTGTTGACATCAAATGGATTGACTCCGAGACGATAACCGACGCAAATGTTAAAGAAGTGCTCAGCGAGTGCAACGGCATAGTAATCCCCGGCGGTTTCGGCAACAGAGGAATTGAGGGCAAGATTGCCACGGCAAAATACTGCCGCGAAAACAATATGCCCATGCTCGGCATCTGCCTTGGTATGCAGATAGCCGTGATAGAATATGCTCGCCATATGTGCGGCATGACAGACGCAAACTCGGGTGAATTCAACGAGAACACGGCGCACAAGGTAATCGACTTTATGCCCGACCAAAACGACGAGATTGCAAAGGGCGGCACAATGCGCCTCGGCGCGTATCCCTGCAAGGTGCGCCCCGGCACAAAGATGTTCGATTGCTACGGCAAAGAGCTTATAAGCGAGCGCCATCGTCACAGATATGAATTCAACAATGATTACAGGGAACTCATGACCGAAAAAGGTCTTGTAATAAGCGGCACATCGCCCGATGACAGAATAGTGGAGACTGTGGAAGTACCCGAGAATGATTTCTATGTGGGCGTACAGTTCCACCCTGAGTTCAAATCAAGACCAAACAAGCCGCATCCGCTGTTCCTCGGTCTCGTGGAGAATGCACTCAGGCACACTTATTAATAAAATTAAATAAACAAGCCGCCTCTTGACGATACGGCTTGTTTTTCGTATTATACACAAGGAGGCAGACATGAAATTTACGAAAATGCACGGTCTCGGAAACGACTATGTTTACGTGGACTGTACAAAACAATCAATCAAGAACCCCAACAGACTCTCCGAGATTATATCAAAATATCACTTCGGCATAGGCGCTGACGGACTGGTAATGATAATGAAATCCGACAAAGCGGACTTTCGCATGAGGATGTTCAATGCCGACGGCAGCGAAGGCAAAATGTGCGGAAACGCCACACGATGCATCGGCAAGTATGTGTATGACCGCGGACTGACCGACAAAACACAGCTCACGCTCGAGACCGAGAGCGGCATAAAGTACCTGACGCTGACTGTTGGCGGCGGCGAGGTGCAAACCGTGAGCGTAGACATGGGCAATGCGGTCCTGAATGCAGCCGAGATACCCGTAAAGGCGGACAGCGATACGGTTATCGGCAGAACAATGACTGTGTGCGGCAGGCAGCAGAGCATAACCTGTGTGTCAATGGGTAACCCCCATTGCGTGATATTCACAGACGGAATCGATAACCTTGATCTTGAAAAAATCGGCCCGGGGTACGAGAACGACGAGATTTTTCCCGAGAGAGTGAACACGGAGTTCGTGGAGATAAAGGACAAAAACACATTGCGTATGCGTGTGTGGGAGCGCGGCAGCGGCGAGACTATGGCGTGCGGCACAGGAGCGTGTGCGGTGGCTGTGGCAGCTGTCGAAAACGGATTTTGTGACCGGGACAGCGACATAAAGGTGTGCCTGCGCGGCGGCAGCCTCAGCATAGTCTACCGTGCGGACGGTCATGTGATAATGACAGGCGGCGCAAGCTTTGTATTTGACGGCGAATTACTCATTAAAGAAGCGGAGGAATATATATGATTACAATTAACAAAAATTATCTCAACCTTAAAGAGAGTTATCTCTTCACCGAGATTGCTCACAGGGTAGCAAAATTCTCAGAGGAAAACCCCAATGCAGACATAATAAGGCTCGGCATAGGCGATGTGACAAAGCCGCTGTGCAAAGCGGTTGTTGACGAGATGATTAAGGCTTCGCAGGAGATGGGCACACCCGCGGGATTCCACGGCTACGGACCGGAACAGGGATATGATTTTCTCAGAAACGCCGTTAAGAATTACTACAAGGACTGCGGCGTGGAGCTTGAGGCAGACGAGATATTTATATCGGACGGCGCAAAGAGCGACATCGGAAATATACTCGACATTCTCGGCAAGGACAACACTGTGCTTATACCCGACCCGGTGTACCCCGTATATGTTGACACCAACATAATGGACGCACGCAAGGTGATTTATGCAAACTCCAACGAGAACAACGGTTTTCTGCCGCTGCCGGATGATGACACCGCGGCAGACATTATCTACATCTGCTCGCCGAACAATCCCACGGGCGCGGTGTACTCCAAAGAACAGCTTAAAAAATGGGTTGACTACGCAAACAAAAATAAAGCTCTGATACTGTTTGACGCGGCGTATGAATCGTTTGTGACGGGAGATTATCCTCACAGCATATTCGAGATAGACGGAAGCAGAACCTGTGCCATAGAGTTCTGCTCACTGTCAAAGACGGCAGGATTCACGGGTACAAGATGCGGCTATACGGTAGTTCCGCACAACCTCGCGGTAGACGGCACCGAGCTTAACAAGCTTTGGCTGCGCAGACAGACCACGAAGTTTAACGGTGTGTCATACATCGTTCAGCGCGGTGCGGCGGCTGTGTTCACCCCCGAAGGTCAGGAGCAGATCAAGGCAAACATCGCCTACTACAAGAAGAATGCGAAGATTATTACAGACGCATTTGACGAGCTTGGCATTTGGTACACCGGCGGCAAAAACTCACCATACGTGTGGATGAAGTGCCCCGATGGCATGGATTCATGGACTTTCTTTGACAAACTCCTCACCGAGGCGAATGTTGTCGGCACTCCGGGTGCAGGATTCGGCGAAAACGGCGAAGGCTTCTTCCGCTTGACTGCGTTTAACACCAAGGAAAAAACCGAGGAAGCGGTAAAGAGAATTAAAAGCGTGCTTTAATTAAACCGGTAATCGACCGTAGGGGCAAGGCTCTGCTCTGCCCGATTGCCCCTACGCGCATCTGACAAAGTTGCTTGCCTGCTCTCTGTACATACCGTTATAAAATAATATCCGTTTTGCGAATAATCATAATCCTTTAATCTGATTCGTTTTCGCTTTGGCAATTCATTCATTTTGTTATTCCTTTATTTTAATATTCAACGATTTATCCTTTAATTTACCAAGATAGCCGCTATAATTTCTGCGATAATAAATTAATATCATTGTACCATATAAATGTGCATTTTTCAACATTTCATCTCGCTTTTTGACCGTATGAAATTTTAATCACACCGTAGGGGTCGATGCCATCATCGACACGCACAACACGCGCCTTGTGCTATCCGTAGGGGCGACCCTGCGTGGTCGCCAGTGCAATTTAACACCCTCGCACAAACAAACGCTTATCCGCAGGAAACTGTCCGTGAGAGTACCGAAAACAAAGACAGAGGCTCTCCGCAAGTTTTCGGAAAACCTCTGATCACAAATTAACTGTTTTGAGTATTTTGCAAGTTAATTTTCTTCTGTTTAGAATAGCCGATAAATCCAAGCACCAAAATCGGTATTCCAAACATAGCATACATGACAAATATCAATGTACCCACCGAATACAGAATTGCGGCAACCAACGCTGCCCAACTCTTTTTTGCAAGAAAACCGATCCATCCGAAAATTGCTCCGATTAAAAACATAGCCATATGCGGCATAACCAATGCCGTGGCTATTGTTCCTCCAACAGCTTCGGCGCCGTCGGCATTCATAACACCACCGGCAAAATATATAATTAAATAAACTGAATATGCGGTAGCAAGTGCGCTTGCCGCAAATAATACTTTACTTCTCATAATCAACACTCCTTATGTATTTATTTATCAAAAACAAATCTCGCTTTGCTTCCCGACAGCCAACTGCTCTTGACTTCCAATTCTATCTGCTGCCAGTTCTCCGGCACTTCCACAGCATACCAACCGACAAGTTTTTTGCCCGGGGACAATTCACCGTCAAGTGTTCCATCACCGAACACTACATTTGCGGATATGGAATAATCACGTTTTACATCATCCGCATATGCGTCAAACAACAAAAGGCTGCTGATGTTTCGTGTCTCGTCCGATATATTTTCAATTTCAAAATTTACTCCGACAAAAGCCTTGCCGCTTTCCGCATTGAAAAAATCCGAGCCATTGGATTCCTCAAGCTTTGTCGCCGTCACCTTGAGGTTTTTGAACGCGGCAGTATCATTCAAACCAAACACTTCATTTGCATCTTTTGGCACGGTGTTATCGGATATATTTGTGTCACCGCTCTCATTTTGAGGTTGTGTGCTGTCCCCCGTGCAAGCCGCGGTTGAAAGCGCAATGCAAATCACTAATAAAGCTACTAATAATTCCCTCATTTTCAATAATCCTTTCGTAGAATAATTATTGCATTTTTTGCTTTGCGATTTCAAAACACACCCCTCCTCATAATTCTTTTTGCAAACAAAAAATGCGCCTACCGATGTCAAATGACGATAAGGAAGAAAGGCAAAAATGTGTTATACAGCCGGATTGATACGATATTGTAGAAAATTAAAACTTGGAGGATTTTACAATGAAATCAATATTTGAACAAAATGGCGGAACATACACAAAAGTCGGAGATTGCTATATCCCTAATATCGCAGTACCCGACACAAAGAAATACAATATCGGTAAGTATGGGAATTTGAGAAAAATATTTTTGAAAGAACATCATAAATCATACTATACAGCTCTTTTTATGGAAGGTAAACTGTTTGAACACCTTGCAGAAATAGACGAAACCTGTCATAAATGCCCAAAAGATATGGTAACAAAAATGGCAGAACAAGAAAGTGTTACGGAACAGTTAAAAGCAACAGACCAAATGCTGTGGGTGCAGAAAATGAACAGTATTCACGACCGGGCAGAAGAAGTCATTTTGAGCGAATATATTTATAAGGATACAATATAATAAAAAGCCTCAGTTGTTGCCATTTTGGGCAACAGTTGAGGCCTATATGTTTTATCCGAACTTATAAAATTAAACCGTTTTAACAAAATTGTTTTTATATTGAGCATAAAGCCGAACAAGAAAATCGTCATCCAGAAAAACAACCTGCTTTTTTGTAAGCTTGGCAATAAATTTTATGTTTTCCATTAATTGAACATCAAAAATTGCAGGAGCTATTACGGCTATTAAATCTACTCTTCCGTCTGTAAATCCAGATAGTGCTTGACTAAGAATTTCTCTGCCAGTAGATGACGAATTTGTAATTTTTTTGTTTTTTGATTTTAAAATCCCCTGCAATGTATATGTTGCATCATCAACAGAAACAGACAATTTAATATCTCCAAATTCGTGTCCTTGATGTGGTTGAGGAATAAATTCATCAAAAATAGTGAAAAGTTTTAAAATGCAGGCATCTGAATTTGTATTTTGATTATATTTGCATTTTCTGCAGTTGTCAATAGAGGGCGCATTGCACTTTTCACCAAAATTTACAATATCCTGTTCATATTCATCAAACATTTTTTCTGTAATATTGATTTTATATAAATTTTTAAATTCATTAATATCATTTGCTGTAATAAGGCTATGTTCAATCTTTTTAATACGCTTTAAATGGTATCCTTGTAAAATATATATGTCATTTGTATCAATATTTATAGTTTGATCAATTGCATTTATTTCAGTTCTAATCTTTTTAATTAATTCCTCTTTAATATTAACTACAGTTACTTCATCAATTGAATCAAAATA
>CAJLYL010000051.1 GCA_905210855.1 uncultured Clostridia bacterium | reverse complement strand
AGATGGCGGTGTTCTGGCCGTTCATGTCGGTGTTGGCGGAGCAGTGCATGGAAGCAATGCCCTTGAGCGGCAGATAGTAGTTCATCATGGAGAACATACCTTTTTTCATTTCGCCGCCGTACCATGTGTTTACGATAACCTGCTCGCGGCTGGTTATGTTGAACATAACGGCTGTCTCGGAGTTGAGTCCGAGCTCTTTATAGTTCTCTACCTTAGCTTTTGAAGCGTTGTACACAACAAAATCGGGCTCGAAGTTCTCAAGCTCCTCTGCGGTAGGTGTGATGAACATATTTGTAACAAAGTGAGCCTGCCAAGCAACCTCAACTATGAAACGGATAGCCATTCTGGTGTCCTTGTTTGCACCGCAGAATGCGTCAACAACAAAAAGTCTCTTATTCGAAAGTTCCTTGATGGCAAGATCCTTGACAGATTTCCACGCCTCCGGTGTAGCCGGGTGGTTGTCATTCTTGTATTCATCGGAGGTCCACCAAACGGTGTCCTTGGAGTTATCGTCCATAACGATGAATTTATCCTTAGGTGAACGGCCGGTATATACGCCGGTCATAACATTAACCGCGCCAAGCTCGCTCTCCTGACCCTTTTCATAGCCCTCCAGAGTCGGCTTTGTTTCTTCCTCAAACAGCATTTCATAAGACGGATTATGCACAATCTCGGTTGTGCCGGTGATACCGTACTTGCTCAAATCGATTTTTGCCATAAATCTTACCTCTCTTTCATAAATGTGTACCCGGGGCAGTCGTATTTTACCGGTTTTTAACCGATATGGCATATACTCCCCTATACTGATTGATATTATAGTAGCTTTTAATCGAAAAATCAATAGCACAACAGTTATTTTGTATAATAATTCACAGTTTTATCCCAAAAAAATCGCTTTTGTACGACTTTTTTTATATATTTTTATGAATTGACACGGCTATTCTTCTTCAGCACCGCAACGGCGGAGTAGGGGCAGGGCTTTGATCTGCCCGTGTTTTGTAAATTCCACACTCCGCACTCCAAACTCATATGTGCCCTATGTCCATATGCACATCGTCGGCCTCTTTTTCGGGAATCAGGCTGTCGTCAAAATGCAGCATAACATTCTGCGCCTCAAGCTCGCGCTGAAGCGCGCGTATATCCACCCCGTAAATCGTCACTCCGCTGTCCAGCGAGAGCGCCGCGGCAATGCCTGCCGCCTGACCCGTGATTATTGCCGGAGGAATAACGCGCAGTATATCCCAGCTGTAATCCGGCTTTGCCGACGCGGTTCTGCCGGCAGTGATGAGGTTGTCGTAACCCGTCCTTACCAGAACGCCGAAGGGCACTTCAAAAAGATAATCCTTGCGGTCAAAGTCGCAGATTGCGCCTATGGAATCGTCGCAATGCCTGTAAGCGTCATTCATATCGAACTCTTTGTCGCCCACCAGGCAGCGCGTGGTGCGGAACTGCGCCATACCGGGCAGCATGACTATGTCGTGCCGCTTTCTGTCGTCCTTGCGCACATTGGCAAGCGTGTCGAGGTGATTTTTGATTATAAAATCCGTCACGGAGTTTACATTGGTGCCCTCAAACCGCGGCATACCCTCGGGGTGACCGCCGCCGTAAAGATTAGCCCTGCCGCCGAACAGACCCGAGTATGCCTCGGCAATGTCGCCGCTCTCGACCGCTTTTTTCATGAGGTCGAGGTTCGTCGCATGGGAAATCATGGTGTAGTAATTGCCGCCCTGACGGGTCGGCACTCCGGCGCGATAGAGCACATCGGCGTCACCCGTGGTGTCAACAATTATTTTCCCCTCATAGTACTCTCTGCCGGATTTGTTCTCCACTATGAGACCGCGGCAGTGACCGCCGTCCATGACAGGCTCGGACACAACGGTATCGTAAAGAATATCCACACCCTCCTTGCCGAGAAGCTCCGTCAGTTCAAGCGAGAATATCGCCGGCGAATATTTTGTGAGGTATCTTGTTTTCGCGCCCTCGCCGGGTTCGCCGTTTTTCCACTCGTCGGGTATGGTGTCGTAGCCGTCCTTGATTGACAGGCGCAAAAATTCCTCCGCCATGCCCTTGATAATCTGCACGCCTCTGCCGTTGCACATGGGCACGAAAAGGTTTATCAGCCCTATGGTTGCCAATCCGCCGAGAGATATCGCCTTTTCAAGAAGAAGTACGGATTTGCCGCCTCTTGCCGCAGCGACAGCCGCGGCAACGCCTGCCACACCGCCGCCGGCGACGATGACATCATATTTGCCGCGCAGCGGCACATTGTTTGTAACCGCTATTGAGTCCATAATATATGCTCCTTATTTGATATAAAACTCAAAATCTATCTCTTTTTCATTCAGCTGATATTTTTCAATAAGCGCCGGGCCGCAGCTGTTTGAGCCAATGCCGGACACCGCGTAATCTATGCGGATGTGCGTTTTGCCGTCGGATTCAAGCTCATCGGTATGCGTTGCCGCGCTGAGCGCCTCCGCCGTATATGACGACACATTGAACTCGAACTCATCGTCCGTGACGAACCTGAGTCCGCCGCCCATTGTGAGCATACGCGCCTTAAAATGGTTGCCGTGCTCCTGGGGGTACACATAGTTTACATATTCATTATCCGCACTGCTCGAATACAGACCCATCTTGGCGTGAAGATTCATGTCGCAGTAGTTTTCGCCGTCGCCGAGGGCAAAATATTTGAACTCGTCATTCTGTATCGGCGAGGTAAATTCATATCCGATGCGCGGCAGATATATTCCGCTGTCCTTGCGCACACTCGCCGTGAGTGCCACGCGGATTGTGCCGTCGGTAAAGAATTCGTAAACTTGAGCATAGTTGACTATCGGAACTCTTGCCACACCGGCGAGAGAGCCGTAAACCACAATACTGCTGCCGTCCACCGCCACGGTGTACACCTTGTTGAACAGCCTGTTGAGGTTCTCTCCGGCAATATTGTCCTCAAAGTGTCCCCATGTATGCTTAACGTGTCTGTCGTTATCCGTGGGCGCTCTCCACAGGGTCAGGTGCACCCTGCCGTCAAGCTGCTCCCTGCCGTTTTTCACGATTGACTCAAGCTCGCCGTAGTGCTTGTTGAACACATAGGAGAAGCCGTCGCCGTCGATATATATCCTCTCATTATCCTCGCGGAATTTTTCAAGCTCATCGCCGAATTCCACGGCAAAAGTCTCGCACGGCAGCTCAAACTGGGTCATGCCGACCTCATAGCCGTCCTTATCTGTGAGCGACAGGGTCATGAAAGCGCCGTATTTGCAGCAATCGGGCAAATCCTTAAACGGCATATCCACCGCCGCGCATTCGTGCGGCTCTATGTCGAGTTTCATCACATTTGAATCAACCTTTTCGCCATCGACTTCGAGCGTGAATGTAAGGTCAAATTCATTAAGATTGGTGAAATCATAATAATTCTTTACGATTATCCTGTCATCATCGCCAAAATCCGCATCAAACCCCTGATAAGCGTATTTTGCATTGAGACTGCCTGCCTTAAAACTCCTGTCGGAGAATACAAGCCCGTCCGCACAGAAATTTTTGTCATCCGTAAGTTCACCGAAATCGCCGCCGTATTTCTGTACGCCGTCCTCGAGCACCACATGGTCCGTCCATTCCCAGATGCATCCGCCGATAAGCTTGGGGTATGAGCGGAAAATCTCCATGTAGTCGCCCACATCTCCGGGGCCGTTGCCCATGGCGTGAGAGTATTCGCACAGGAACACAGGACGCGGGTCGCTGTTTGCCGCATATTTCTCCAGATCGTCAACCGACGTGTACATATAGCTTGCCACATCCACCTCGGCAACATTATTAAGGCTCCTTGTTGCGTCCTCACAGTGAACAAGACGTGATTCGTCTCTGTTCTTTATCCACCTTATCATAGCCGACTGATTGAGGCCAAAATTACTCTCATTGCCGGTAGACCACATGATGACGCAGGCGTGGTTTTTGTCACGCTCCACCATGCGCTCCGCTCTCTCCATAAAGGCGCCCTTCCATTCGGGATTGCGGCAGGGCCAGTCATATGAATTGTCATAGCTATATCTTACTGCGTTTCTCGTCGCAAATCCGTGTGTTTCTATGTCCGTCTCGTCCACCACATAGAAGCCCATTTCGTCACACATATTGAGGAACTCCGGCGTGGGCGGATAATGGCTTGTTCTCACGGTGTTTATGTTCAGCTGCTTCATCTTAGTCAGGTCGTCACGCAGCTGTTCGTCCGTGAGATAATAGCCCTGTGTCGGGTGGGTGTCGTGGTGATTCACACCCTTGAGCAGCACCGATGTGCCGTTGATGAGCAGCTCGCCGAATTCATTAACGGCAATCTCCCTCATGCCGACTTTAAACGGAATATACTCCCCTGCCTCCTTCACCACAACGGTGTAAAGATACGGTTTTTCCGCATTCCACAAAATCGGCTCGTCATCATCGCCAAGCAGCTCGCCGTCCGCCCTGTACACCTCGTAATCGTCTGCCGACACAATGATGTGCCTGCAATCCGCGCTGATGTCAACATCTCTGATGTGACCCGCGGCACGTGAGAGCAGATACACATCGCGGAAGATTCCGTTCAGCCTGAAGAAATCCTGATCCTCAAGATACGAGCCCACGCACCACTTGAGCACCTTTGCGGTAACTGTGTTTACGCCCTCGTGTACATATTCCTTTATATCAAACTCCGCCTGAAGATGCGAGCCCATGGAATAGCCGACGTATTTTCCGTTTACATAGAGATACAGGCAGGAGCAAACGCCCTCGAACACAATGTAGGTCTCCCTGTCCGCCCAATCTGCGCCAAGCGTGAATTCTCTCTCATACACGCCGCACGGATTGTCATCCGGCACATACGGCGGGTCTACCGGATAAGGATAGTTCACATTGGTATATTCGGGTCTTTCGTATCCCTGCATCTGCCAGCACGACGGCACGGGAGTTTCGTCCCACTCGTCGATTTTCTCGGGCACATCTATGTCCCGGGCAAAGAATTTAAATTTCCATGTGCCGTTGAGCAGCTTATAGTACGCCGATTCGCTCCTGTCTCCGCGAAGAGCCTTGTCAAGGCTGTCATACGGGATGTAGTATGCTCTCTGAGGTTCGCGGTTCTCCGAGAGCTGATATAGATTTTCGTACTCTCTCATAGTCATTCTCATATCTTCTCCAATATCATCATTTCGTGCGTATAATCCGACGGGCAATTTCTGAAAATGCCGATATTCATGAGTGCCTCGCCGATATACAGCTTGCCGGTGAATCTCTCCTTATACACTGCCTTTGGCTCAAGTCCGCGCAGACAAATCCGCTTGCACGGCGACTCCACCTGACCTTTCAAGCCGAAAATCTGCACAACTGCGATGTTTCCGTCCTCGGACACAAACTCCCACACAGTCATATTGTCGCGGAAAGGCGATTTTATTCTGTGCATTGTCCCCTTGTGGAACACCGGTGCAAGTTCTTTGCACAGCACAATCTGTTTTTTCACTTCGTCAATCTCTTCATCCGTGAGCGCCGCAAGGTCAAGCTCATAGCCAAACTGACCGGAGAGCGCCACATATCCGCGCAGATTGATGTCCGTAACCCTATTAACCTGGTGATTGGGCACGGCAGAAACGTGATCGCCCATGACAACCGCCGGATATCCGTAGCTTGTGCCGTCCTGTATATACTGCCTCTCCACGGCGTCGCTGTCGTCACTCGTCCAGAACTGATTAAAATAGCAGAACATACCCAAATCGAACCGTCCGCCGCCGCCTGAGCAGCCCTCCATAAGCAGATTCGGGAATCTCTCCTTAAGAGTGCCGAGCACACGGTAAAGACCGAGCATATATCTGTGCGCCGTTTCTCTCTGCCTGTCGGCAGGCAGAGCTGCCGAACCTATCTCGGACATATTTCTGTTCATATCCCACTTGATGTACTCTATGTTAGCCTCTGTGAAAATCTTCGACAGGCTATCTATGATGTAGTCGCACACTTCGTCACGTGAGTAATCCAGAATCAGCTGATTGCGCCCCGTAGAGCGGCTTCTGCCCTCAACATGGAGACACCAGTCGGGGTGCGCCTCATAGAGCCTGCTGTTTTCCGATATCATTTCCGGCTCGAACCACAGACCGAATTTCAGCCCGAGGTCATTCACCTTCTTAGCCAGTCCGTCTATGCCGGACGGCAGCTTGTCTTTGTTGACAAACCAGTCGCCGAGCGAGCCGTTATCGCTGTTTCGCTCGCCGAACCATCCGTCATCGAGCACGAAAAGCTCCACTCCGACCTCCGCAGCTTTCTTTGCTATGTTTACAATCTTATCTTCCGTGAAGTCAAAATATGTAGCCTCCCAGTTGTTGAGCAAGACAGGGCGCTCCAAATCACGATATTTGCCGCGGCACACTCTCTCGCGCACAAGCGAATGCATGGTTTGGCTCATCTTGTCAAATCCGCTGTCAGAGTACACAAACACGCACTCCGGCGTTTGAAAACTCTCGCCGGATTCCAGTTTCCATTCAAAATCAAACGGATTTATACCGGTGTAGAATCTTGTTCTGTCAAATGTGTCAACATATGCGCCTGATACGAAATTGCCGCTGTACACAAGGTTCATCGCGTACACCTCGCCTTGCGTCTCGGTCGCACCCTTTGACGCAAGGCACACAAAAGGATTGTGCACATGACTTGACGCGCCGCGCAGGCTGTCAACATACTGATTGCCGCGCATAAGCGGATTTTTCTCCAAATGGCGCTCCCTTGCCCACGCGCCGCTGAAGTGAACAAAATCATAATCACACTCCGGCAGTTCTATCGCACCCGAGAGCACAGACTGCAAGCGTACATCGTCCCTGCCGCCGTTAATTATCCTGTTGCTGCGCGTTATGACATCTCTGTCGTTGTACGCGGTGTAGCTGAGCACAACTTTAACGCCCGTAAGCTCGTCCTCAAGATAAAGTTCCAGGGTCTGCGCCTCGCTGTCATCTTCAAGATAGACTGAGGGGAGCCCGTCAAGCTCCGCCTTGCCGTCATATATCCTGTATCCCGTGTAAAACAGCTTGGTCACCGTGCTGCCGTCGGCGTAGCGTGCGTGAAACAGCGGTGTGCGATAGTCGCCCGTGCCGTAAGTGGGATACTCCTGCGGAATGTTGGTGAGGTTTGCGCCCGAAATTTCCTTTGAATCCACAGCCCAGCAGCCGTTATCCCAAAATGGTTTGTATCCGAACATCGACATAAGATTTGATGTGCGCTCGACGCGCTTGCCGTAATATATATGCATGGGAAGCTTGCCTTCATATATACCTATTATGTAACTTGTGTCGGGAGTTTGCAGATTGAAAATCCCGTTTGCCTCGTCGAAAAAAACTGACATGGTTATCCTCCTGAATTTATATTTTATAATGTCATTTTACTACACCGCCACGCATTAGTCAATCCGTTTTTCAAAACTTTTTTAAATTGTTTAATTAACCGATATTTTTGTTAAATCAACAATATTTTCACACACGAAAAAACGGCCCGCCGGCTGCAAAACGCAGACAGCGAACCGTTTTGGTTTTTTCTTCATTACTCAATACTTATTGAGCTGCCGCCGGAGAGCTTTTTCGGTTCTTCCTTCGGCACTTTGATTTTAAGTACGCCAAACTCATACTTGGCCTTGATGTCATCCGGCTTTGCCTCACCGACATAGAATGTTCGCGAGCATACGCCGGCGTAGCGCTCCCGGCGGATAATTCTTCCCTTCTTGTCGTCCTCGTCCTTGTCAAGGCCCTTTGCCGCGCTGACCGTGAGATATCCGTCCTTCACATCAAGGCTTATCTCGTCTTTCTTGAATCCCGGGAGCTCAACCGCAAGCTCATATTCGTTGTCTTTCTCACGAATATCGGTTTTCATCAGATTCCTTGAGTGCTTTCCGTAGAGCGGATTGTGCCCTCCGAAGAAATCGTGGTCAAAAAATTCATCAAACATATTTTCTCCAAAAATACTCGGTAACATAATAACAACCTCCATAATAACAAATTTTATTATTTTTACTCAATCTTTCTGCCGCAAATGCGGCATTTATATCAAACAACCGTCACAAAGACGACTGTGAGATGTTTATCATTTCTTTGCGCCCTCAACTGCCGCCGTCTTTGCGCTCAAATCCTCGCACAAGTCACGCTGAGCGAACTCCGGGTTCGTCGGGAGCGTCATGTCGAACCGCTCTATCCTGTTCACCTTGAGTTTCAGTCTGTCGGCGGACAAACCGAGGATATGACCGCCATGTTTTTTGTCGCCGCCAACATACGGCTCAAGCGCGTCTTTCATATCAGACATCTTAAGCTGAGTACCCGTGCAAAACAGCATCAAACCAATGACGAGCATCTGTCCCGACGAAGAAAACATGTCTTTCATCGGGTTGCCGAGGGTATCCCACAAATCGAAATTAAAGATTTCCTTGCACACCGTTGTGATTACCGCGCCGATAATCAGCGGCACAAACATTGTGCCGGCAGGCACTTTCTGAAGTGTTTTTCAAATGTTTATGTTTTTCTTCTCTTTCATCATCCACACACTCCTTTGTTTCTCTTTATGCTTATATTTTACTCATTTCTGTTGCATTTTCAAGACAACGGTAGTATAATAAAATCAATATCGATTGTGCCGAGAGCACAACAAAACTTTTGTGAGGTGAAAAAGCGTGGATAAAAACGAATTGCTGAGGGATTTTTTTGAAAAAGACGACCTGGACAAGCTGACCCGCGACGTCGGTGAAACCCTGGGGTGTCCACTGCTTGTGATAGACGATACATTCCGCGTTATTGCACATTTTTCGCCGGAAGGATTCCGCGACGAACTGTTTGAAAAAGCCGTGCGCCACGGAGAAATTACCTATGAAGCCGGCGCGATAATAAGCAAGAGCACAGCGCTCTCGTCAGGCGAACCCGACTTTGTGGAGCTTATCGGCAGTAACCACAGACGCCGCTTTGCACCGCTGATAAGCGACGGCGTGCGCTACGGCTATCTTGTTTGCGTCGATGTCGGCGGAATTCTCGATTCGGTGGATGGCGAAACATTTAGCACGGTTGAAGCGGTGCTCGCCAAACAATTGTTTGTGGAGGAGAGCCGCATCGACAAACCTTTTGAGACAGCTGAGGAAATCCTCATGCACCTGCTCGGCGGCGGATTTCCGTCAGCGGCATATTTTCGCTTGCAGGCGTCATCAACATATCTCGCAGATTTTCACCCTGCCGCGTTTGCACTGATAGATTTGTCTGCATACCGCAGCCTGTACAGCGGCAAAAATCAGCTTAAGGATGAATTGACATACCGTTTTTACAATTCCCATCCGATTGTATATAACGGTGCGGTCTTTATGTTTCTGCAAAAAGGATACGATGTTTCGGCATTTTTGGGTCTTGCGGACGAATTTCATCTGAAGGTTGTTATCTCAGAGCCGATAGGCGACCTTTTTGAGCTGCCGGAAATGTACCGTTCGGTGCGCGAAGGATTGACAGTTGTGGTGCAGGGCAGCTGCCGCGGAAATGTATTCCCGATAACCGCCCTTAACACAGCCGTTATGCTGACAAAACTCGCCAAGCATCCCGAGCTTGTCAATCCGTCGATTCGCCGCCTCGCCGCTTATGACAAGGAAAAGAGCGCGCAATATTGCGAGACGCTCTATCACTACCTCATTCATAACCGCTCGCTGAAGGAAACCGGTGAGGTAATGTTCACTCATCGCAACTCCGTGCTCTATCGCATACGGCGGATTCGCGATGAATTCGGCATACCGATTGATGACCCCGACTTGCACCTCGGGCTGCTGTTATCTGTTTCGGTTATTATTTTGAATATACAAGGCGCGGATTTCTTCATTAATGACAAAGAAAATCAGCCGGAACGATAAAGCTGCCGAAAATCACGTCAAAAGCGCATTGCCGTCATAGCCGGTTGCGGTTTTGTTAATCATCACGGTGTATTTTCCGCGGAAACAGCGCACAAACGAAGCCGCCGGATACACCGCGAGGGTGTTCCGCCGGCAATGAGCATATCCGCGTCGGCAGGCGATGAGCCGAAAGCTGTATTCAGCCGCATTCGTACAATCTCACCATGGTTGCGACAGCCTGCTCAACGGTATATGTTTGCTCGGGCGCAAACTCCCTTTCGGATACGCCCTGCATAATATTCATCGATTTCATGCTTGCAACGGAAGCCCTTGCCCAATCGGCAATCTTGCCTTCGTCATCATAAATCTTCTCATATTGCGGCTGTATAATTGTTTTGTTGCCCAAAAATTCAGCCGTCCTGTAAAGAATAGCCGCCGCCTGTTCACGGGTAATATGCGAATCCGGCGCAAATGTGCCGTCGCCCATTCCCCGTATTATTCCGACTGACGTCAGGTCCTCCACCTCCGTAAAATCACAGTCGGTGAACTTATTTGCACTCGTATCGGTTATGCCGCGTTCATTCAGCACATTTTGCACCGCCTGCCAAACCCCCATTCTCGAATCGGAATTCGGGCTGAATTCGGTAGCTATGAGGCGGTATGCCAGCTTGCAAAATTCGTATCTCGTAATCGGCTCGTTGTATTTGTCCGATAATTCATATATCATCAAATTGCAGGCTGCCGCTTTTTCTATCTCCGGTATCGCCCACTCATCGGCACTATCCGATATCAGGCAATCCATATCGGGGATTGCTATGCCGTCGTCCGCAGTGAAGCTCCTTTGCATATATCCCTTGTACTCCGAGCCCTCGTTTCTTGTGAGATAGGTGTTGTCCAAAGCAGTGTCGGCAATGTTCAGCGCATTTCTTGAATTTCCGATTGCCGGCAGATACCAGATATAGTTCTGCTTTATCTCCCCGTGGGATTCATAGGCTTTCCCGAACTTTCCGACAATAACGCCGCCGTTTGGATAAACAACAAACGATTTGCTTTTGTCCTCATTCCACAGTTTTACGTAGTTTCCGGAAATATCAAACGCCCCCAGCGGAGCCGCAACTCTGTTGTAATAATTAAAACCGTAGTATACGTCGAGCCAATTTTTCAAATCGTCATATTCAATATCCGCACATTTTTTCTCGGTGTTATTTACAATTACGCCGAATTTTATTTCATCAGCATTTTCGATATCCGCTGCAATGCGGACTATGTCATAAAACGGCGCGGTGTCCGGCAGCAATTCAGTGTTCGAGTCATTTTCCGCGGCAGCTGCCGACGAAAGCGTCAACACAACTCCCAACAGTATTGCGACGGTTTTTCTGAAATAGTGTTTCATAGTTAATTCCCCTTTCAAAAAATCGTGATAGTCAAAAGGCAGCTGCAAGACATTGCCTTTTTCTTTATTCTACATGATTTTTGGGGATATTTCATTAATTATAGGTAAATTTAACACAAATGTAATTATTATGCTATCGGATTGACGGATTGATAACTGTACATTGCTCGGACGGACAAAAAAGGTCACGGAACACCCTGCCTGCAACGCAGAATATTCCGTGACTTAAAGCACATTTAACTATTCAAAATCAATCAGCCTGCCGCCCCTGTATTTCAGCACACCGCGGCGGTTCAAAGCATAATTGTCATATGTCACGGGGGACACCTCAAAACGGAGTACACCGTGCTCAGTCTCAAACGAGACAATATGTTTTTCCGCTTCTGTCGGCGCGGCGGCTTTGGAGTAGTGTACGCCATGAACAATTTGTTTGTCCGCAACCCGTGCATCAACCGTCTTTACCTCACCTGCAAAGCGCCGCCAAACACGGATTGCAATTCCGGTAAGTATGACCGCGCCGGCTGCGATGAAAAATATATTGACCGCACAGCCGATTAATTTTTCCACTTGAAACTCCCCCAAATCGCTTTAGTCATTATCCTGAATTTTCTCCCTCAAAAACCGCGATAATGAACGCTTTACTGTCATGGCAAATAACAGTCAGACGTTAATCGGCGGGTC
>CAJLYL010000050.1 GCA_905210855.1 uncultured Clostridia bacterium | reverse complement strand
CTCAAAATAAAATATACACCCACCCGAACCTATGCGGTGAATCCGCCCAAGCGGCTTTACATAAATAATATTACCTGAAAGGACAGATGTTATGAAAACAAAAAACATTTTCACAAGAAGTGCGGTAGTTTTCCTCGCGCTGTGCGTAATGCTCTCGGGCATGACATTCGCAGTGCTCGCCGATGAACCTGTCGGCGACGGCACACCGGGCAACCCCTATGTGATAACCACCGCGCAGCAGCTTGCCGACCTCTCGGAACTTGCCGAAGTCGGCTATGTCAGCCTCGGCAATGACATAGATATGTCGGAGATTCAGCCACAGGCGTGCTATATCAAAAACTTAACCGGCGCGTTTGCCGGCAACGGCCACAAGATATCCAATCTTTCGCTTGTCGGTCAGTCGGGCAATTATTCGACAAAGGCCCCCACGGGTCTTATCGGAACTCTCGGCGGCAGCGTCAATGACCTTATACTTGACGGTGTGACGGCATCTGATATTCAGGCAAACAACGATGTCGGAACAATAGTCGGAAATGTCACCGAGGGCGCAACCGTTACGGTTGACAACTGTATTGTAAGCGGTGAAATCAACTGCACAAAATCATCGTCGGTCTACCTCGGCGGAATAATCGGCGCGGCAATCGGCGTGACGGAGGATACTTCCGTTACGGTAAACAACTGTGTAAGCAATGTCAAGGTGGCTGCGACATCGTCCAATTATGCCGGCGGCGTAATCGGTGCGGCTCAGTATAAAACCACCCTCACAGTGAGCAAATGCGCAATTCTCGGTGATGTCGGCAGTTCATCATGCCAGGCGGCAGGCGGCGTTGCCGGATATTTCATGTCGACGAAAAAAGTTGCCGTGACCGACAGCTATTACGGCGGTACTCTCAGCGGCAAAACGAAGTGTGCAATAGGATTTGACAGTAAGTATACAGCACTTGCAGACGTAACCTGCGAAAACTTCTGCTGCGACAGCGATAAAAACTACAATTCATCATGGAGCGGCACAGAACCGATAACTGCGTTTATAAAAACCACTGTAACCGGCTTTGAGAAAAAAACCACAGATGAACTCAAAGCAATTGAGACAGACGGCTTTGAGGTGCGCGAGGGCGAATTTGACAACTACCCCGTCCCGGTGTGGTCCCCGTCCGAACCCCCTGCACCTCCGGTAGAAACCTTTGAGTGTACGGTTGAATTTAAGAACACCAAGGACGGCACACTCACGCTGACCAGGGACGAGGACGGCAGTGAGATAACGGGCGAAAACGGAGTTTATACTCTCACCGAAAAAGGCATATACAACTACACCCTCGCGGGAATGGAGAATTACGAAGATGTGTCGGACAGCTTTGAACTTGTCGGCATAGACAACGGCGAGTCAAAGACAATATGGCTGCACCCCGTGTCAAAATCCGAGGCTCCCGAGGGTGAGGGGACACAGGAAAATCCGTTTGTCATCACAAACGAAAAACAGCTTATCGCACTGTCAAAACTCGTTGCGGACGGAAAAAATGCCGACGCATACGCAGTGCTTGATGCGGACATAGCTGTAAACGATTCGTTCCTGCCGCTCGGCGCAACTGCCGTAATGCCTTTCAAGGGCAATTTTGACGGTCAGGGTCACAGCGTAACCGTAACCGTGGACGAGCCGAATCTCCTCTATTTCGGTTTCTTCGGCTGCCTGGACGGCGCAACGGTTAAGAACCTTACCGTAAACGGCGAAATATACTGCTCCGAACCGTCACGCTATGTCGGCGGAATTGCCGCAAGGGCAAGGGGCAATGTCACGATAGAAAATTGCATAAACAATGCCACTGTCAGCGCGTCTGCGGACAACGGCGCACACATCGGCGGCATTGTGGGCGGCTATGATGACGGTGTTGAATATGTGAGCGAGAACATCCGTCTTATCATGACGGGCTGCACCAATAACGGTCTTATAAATGTATCGGGTGCACACGACAAAACATTTGTCGGCGGCATTGTCGGCAGCAACCAAAACTGCGTACAGCTGACAGGCTGCGCGTCAAAGGGAGACATCTATGCTCCGTATGTAGCTGTCGGCGGTCTGCTCGGACAGGCAGGCTATCGCACGGGCGACTATGCACCGTCAATTACTGACTGCACGGTTGACGCGGCAATCGTCGGTGCGGAAGGCAAGGTTGGCAGACTCTGGTCGAACGGTGTCGTTGCGGATGCGAACATATCAAACAGCGGTGACAACGCATACACCGAAAAACCGCTTAACAGCACTCTGCTTGCAGAGGCAAACAAGTATTCGGACATCGTGGCTTTTGCATCCGATGCACAGGTCGGCGATGTTATCAGCCCGATAAAGAGCGGGGAGACAATAAGCGGAAATGTGATCGTTATCCGCGGCGAACTTGACAAAAATCAGGGATATACCGAGTGCGACGGCGGCAAACTCAAACTTGCCAAACTCAACGAAAGCGGTAAGACAGTTGAAGAAACAGCCACTCTCAAAATAACGGATGAAGACGGCGGCATAATAAGAAAGCCGATAAAGATAAAAATCTATCCGAGCGGTGACGCGGTGCGCACAACTCTCATGGACAGGATTGCCTCGACATATGCCGGCAAATCCGGCGAGTGGGTTGTGTTCGACATGGCGGCTTACGAGAAGCTTGGCTTCGGCAAGAACACCACATACAAATCAAACTACCTCAACCTGACGACAAACGCCCTGGCAAGCAGCAGCGCGCTTGTCAATGACAGGGCAAAGGCGGAGATTATCCTGCCGCTGCTCGGCGTGGATTCCACCAAGCTTACGCCATACGGCGGCGGTGAGCAATATGACAATGCGGCACTCCTTGGCGCAATGGACTTTGGCACAAGTCACTACACCGCGCCGTGGATTCTCCTCGCAGAGGAGGCAGGTCAGCTTAAACTTACCGACGAACAGCGCAGCACCATGATAAAATTGCTTGCGGATAACCAGGGCGACAACGGCTTGTTCTACTACACCTGGCTCGACCAAAAATATGATGATGCTGACACCACAGGCACGGCAATGGCGGCTCTGGCAAGATTCTATGAAACCGACTCCGATGTGAAGAACCTCATAGACAAGGCGGTTGCGGGACTTGCCGAGGCTCAGGGAGCGGACGGTTCATTCGGCAATATCAACACCGACGCCATGGTTATCATGGGTCTTGCGGCGGCTGGCGTAAACCCGTCAACCGACTCAAGATTTATCAAGAACGGCATCAGTCTCGGCTCAGCGGTGCTGAACTATGTAAACGACGGCAACAACGGATTTGTATATTCATATGACACGGGCGATTCCGGCGCCAAGGCAAACGCACTGGCGACAGAGCAGGGCTTCCGCGCGCTCATAGTGCTGGAGCAGCTCAAAAAATGCGATTCGTTTAATATATACACCCTGGAGGGCAAAAAAGACGGCGACGCAGTGACCGTCATAAAGAAAGTGAATTCGTTTGAGGCAAACGCCGAGGGCGAGGAGGACGCTGAAGATTCCGATGACGGTTCGGGCACGGGCGGCGGCTCGGGCAGCGAGAGCGAGACGATATCAGTACCGTTTACGGTGACAGTGCCGGACGGCGAGTGGCTCAGCGTGACGGTAAGCGCAAAGAAAAACGCGACTGTTGCAAGCGTTATTAAAAAAGCGTTTGCGGCGGCTGACATAACGGCAGTCGGCATAGACAAGGGTTACATCTCGTCCGTCACCAAGGACGGTAAGACTCTCTCTCAGCTCGACATGGGCGCGAACAGCGGCTGGATGTACAAGGTAAACGGAAAGATACCCGATGTGGGCATAGCCTCATACAAGCTCAGCGACGGCGACAGGCTCGAGCTGTTCTACACCAAGGATTACACAACGGAGTACGGCACCGAGGGCTGGCACGGCAGCGGCAGAGGAAACTCAAGCTCCGGCATGACCGTGACCGGAGACGCCGGTGTGACAACGGGCGGTGCGCAGGGCACAGGTGCGTTTGCGGATGTAAGCAGCGGCGACTGGTACTTCAGCTATGTGACAGAGATGTACACAAGGAGACTCATGCTCGGTGTGAGCGACACGGAATTTGCGCCGAATGACAACCTCACGCGCGCAATGTTCGTGACGGTGCTCTACCGCGCGGCAGGCAGCCCGGCGGCAGGCAAGAGCAGTTTTGCCGATGTTGCCGACGGCGAGTGGTACGCCGCGGCGGTTGCGTGGGCACAGGCAAACGGCATAGTCAACGGCGAGACCGAGACCACGTTTGCGCCCGACGGCACAATCACCCGTGAGCAGGCTGCGGCAATAATGCTTCGGTACGCCGTATACGGCGGCAGGGCAATCGATGAAAATGCGGATATAAGCGCATATACCGATTTCGGCTCTATGAGCGATTATGCTGCGGACGGCATACGCTACGTGATTGCGACCGGCATAATGACCGGCAAGACCGACACCACGTTTAATTCGCTCGACAACATGACCAGAGCGGAGACCGCGGCGGTCATTGTAAGGATGCTGAGCAAATAAGCTTTATATGATTGTAAGAGAACTGTGTGTTAATGCGCGGTTCTCTTTTTATATCGGGGTTGATTTTTTGGGCAAATGAGGTTATAATAAACACATCAATTAATTCAGAGGCAATGACATGAACAGAAAAACACTTGAAACACTTGAATATACAAAAATTCTTGAAAGACTGTCGCAGTGCGCCGTGATGGAGCAGACCAAGGAGACTGTGGCGGAGCTTGAACCGAGCACTGGACTGAAGAGGGTGAACACCCTGCAGGAGGAGACCACGCAGGCGTGCGAGCTCATCACCAAAAAAGGCAATCCGCCCATATACTGTGCCGAGGATGTGCGTCCGGTTTTGCGCCGTGCGCAGCGGCAGGGTACGCTCTCTCCCGAGGAACTTATTGCGGCGGCAAAGCTGCTGAAAACATCACGCGTGATGAAGGCATATCCCGACGGCATTGTGTCGTCCGCGCTCGACGAGCATTTTGAGGCGCTCTTTGAGGACAAGGCGCTGGAGAGAAAAATTTTTGCGGCGATAAACGAGGACGGGACAGTGGCGGACGACGCATCTCCCGAACTGAGTGATATCAGAAGAAAAATCAGGAATGCCAACAACCGCATAAAGGATGTGCTCCACGGGATAATCACTTCGTCAAAGTATTCCAAATGCCTTCAGGAGCAGATTGTCACCGTGCGCAACGACAGGTATGTTATCCCGGTAAAGAGCGAATACCGCGCCGAGATAAGGGGAATACTGCACGACACCTCCACCACGGGGGCAACGCTTTTTATAGAGCCGAGCCGGGTGGTGGAGGCAAACAACGAGGTGCGCTCTCTGCACGGCGCAGAGAAAGACGAGATAGAGAAAATCCTGGCTGCGCTCACGGAGGATATAAACTCCGTGTCGAGCGTTATGCTGATGTGCTGCGGCGTGCTCTCGGAGATAGATCTCATCTTTGCGAGAGCGAAGTTTTCGCTGCGGTATGATTCCTACCGCCCCACTCTCAACGACCGCGGATATGTGAACATAGAAAAGGCACGCCACCCCTTGCTCGACCCGAAAACCGTGGTGCCGACTGATATCAGACTCGGCGGCGATTTTGACACGCTGGTGATTACCGGCCCGAATACGGGCGGCAAGACGGTTGTGCTTAAAACCCTCGGCTTGCTCACTCTTATGGCACAGACAGGGCTGCACATTCCGGCGCGCGAGGGGTCGGACATCGCTGTGTTCTCCAATGTGTTTGCGGACATTGGCGACGAGCAGAGCATAGAGCAGAGCCTGTCCACATTCTCGGCGCATATGGTGAACATAGTGCGGATTCTTGCGGAGATAAACGAGGATTCACTGTGTCTCTTTGACGAGCTGGGCGCAGGGACAGACCCGATAGAGGGTGCGTCGCTTGCGGTCAGCATACTGGAGAGGGTGCGCAGCACCGGCGCAAAGAGTGCCGCCACCACACATTACAGCGAGCTGAAGATGTATGCGCTCACCACGGACAGGGTGGAAAATGCGTCGTGCGAATTTGACGTGGACACTCTGCGCCCGACATATCGGCTGCTCATCGGAATACCGGGCAAGAGCAACGCTTTTGCCATATCAAAAAAACTCGGGCTTGACGATAGTATTATAGAGAATGCAAAGAACCACATTGCGGCGGAGAACATAAAATTTGAAGATGTGCTCTCCGAGCTTGAAAAAGCGCGCGTTGATATGCAGACGGAGCGCGACAAGGCGGAGAGCTACAAGCGCGAGACGGAAAAACTGCGCGAGGACACTGCCAACACAAACAGGCTGCTGCGCGACAAGACGGACAAGATACTCGAGAGGGCGCGCCTGGAGGCAAAGCAGATTCTCGATGACGCGCGCGGCGAGGCGGACAGCATCATCCGCGAGATGAAGGACATTCAAAAACAGGCGGACACCGCTGCGGCAAATGCCGCCGCGATGAAAGCACGCCAAAGGCTGAATGAAAAGGCAAAGAAGAACAGTGCAAAGCTTGCCGACACCATGTTCAAGTCAAATGTCAGCTACAAGCCGCCGAAACAGGTAAAGCCGGGCGACGATGTGGAGATAGTCAAGCTCGGGCAAAAGGGCGTTGTGCTCACCGTGCCCGACTCCAAGGGTGAGCTTACCGTCAAGGTGGGCATAATGAAAATGAAAGCGAATATTTCTGATATCAGAATAATCGAAGAAAAGAAAGAAAAGCCGAGCAGCAAGCCGCGGAGAACATACGGCGGCGAAAGCTCCAAGACGATGAATCTGTCGCCGGAGCTTGATGTGCGCGGCGAGACGGTGGATACGGCGTGCATGATGATAGACAAATTCCTCGACGATGCCATTATGTCGTCGCTCTCCCAGGTGCGCATAGTGCATGGCAAGGGCACAGGTATGCTGCGCCAGGGCATACACAGGTATCTCAAAACGCTTAAATATGTCAAGTCGTACAGGCTGGGTGTTTTCGGCGAAGGGGATACGGGTGTGACAATAGTGGAGCTGTAATTTATCCCATTACCCTGTCATATATTTGTGACGGGGTGATTTTTTTGCTTAATATAATCTGGGCAGTCATGATTTTGATATCATTTTTTGCGGCGGCGCTCACAGGCGGCATGGACGAAACGGTGAAAGCGCTGCTTGACAGCGGCACCGCCGCCGTCGGCTTTGTCATATCGATCGGCGGCATAATGACCATGTGGTCGGGGGTTATGGCGATTGCCGAAAAGTCGGGTCTGACCGACATTTTTGCCCGTCTGATGTCACCGCTCATTCGTTTTTTGTTTCGCTCTGTTAGGCGCGGCAGCGATGCCGAAAAGGCTATCTCCATGAACATTACGGCAAATTTTCTCGGCCTTGCCAACGCCGCAACACCGCTCGGCATAAAGGCTATGCGCGAGCTTGACAAAATGAATGACCTGCGCGGCTCACACCGCGCAAGCGACGATATGTGTATGCTCGCCGTGCTTAACTCGGCTTCCGTTCAGCTCATCCCGTCCACACTCATCGCCATTCGCTCCGCCGCCGGAGCGGCAGACCCCGGGGAGATTATCCTGCCGATATGGATAGCCTCCGCCGTCACCGCGATAAGCGGTATCACTGCGGCAAAAATCTGCTCGCGGAGGCAGTGCTCATGAGGGCGGTGTCGCTGTATGCAATCCCGGTCACGCTCTGTTTGATAGTCGGTTTCGGCTTTTTGCGCGGTACGGATGTTTTTTCGTCATTTGTCGTCGGGGCAAAGGACGGATTAAAGACGGTTGTTTCCATACTGCCGCCGCTCATCGGTCTGTTCGCCGCGATAAGCGTTTTTCGCGCGTCAGGCGCGCTCGATATCCTTTGCGCGGCGCTCTCGCCGATTACCTCGCGCCTCGGCATACCAGATGAATTGCTTACATTTTCGCTCCTGCGCCCCGTTTCGGGCAGCGGTTCTCTCGCCATGGCTAACGATATTTTTGTCACAAAGGGGATAGATTCTTTTTGCTCGCGTGTCGTGTCGGTCATGATGGGTTCGACCGAAACGACTTTTTACACAATCGCGGTGTATTTCGGCGCGGTCGGTGTCAAAAATACGCGCCATACCGTGGGCTGCGCGCTCTTTGCAGATGTTGTCTGCTTTGTATCGAGCATAGTTGTGTGCAAAATTTTATTTAAAATGTAAATTAACACTTGTAAACCGAGGCGAAAAATGGTATGATATATACTGATGAACTGTGATTTGTCGGAATCACGCGAAAGGATTGACGAAAATGGAAAAAGAAAAGTTTTATATAACCACCGCGATTGCCTATGCGTCGCGCAAGCCGCACATCGGCAACACATATGAAATTGTGCTCACCGACGCCATAGCGCGATTTAAGCGAATGATGGGTTACGACGTTTTCTTCCTCACGGGCACGGACGAGCACGGACAGAAGATTGAGGACATCGCCAAGGCGGAGGGCATAAGCTGCAAGCAGTATGTTGACGGCGTTGCCGGACAGATAAAGGGCATATGGGATTTGATGAACTCAAGCTACGACAAATTCATCCGCACCACGGACGATTACCACGAGGCGGCGGTTAAAAAAATCTTTAAAAAGCTCTATGACCAAGGCGACATATACAAGAGCGAATACTCGGGCTGGTACTGCGTGCCCTGCGAATCATTCTTTACCGACACGCAGATAAATGACGGCTGCTGCCCCGACTGCGGCAGACCGGTCAAAAAGACCAATGAAGAGGCATATTTCTTCAAGATGAGCAAATATCAGGACAGACTGATGAAATACATTGAGGACAACCCCGACTTTATCCAGCCGGAATCGCGCAAAAAAGAGATGGTGAACAACTTCCTCAAGCCCGGGCTTCAGGATTTGTGCGTGTCGCGCTCGTCCTTTAAATGGGGCATACCCGTCACCTTTGACGACAAGCACGTTATATACGTGTGGATAGACGCGCTCTCAAACTACATCACCGCCCTCGGCTACGATGTGGACGGCAGCGGCGAGCTGTACAAAAAATACTGGCCGGCTGATGTACACATCATAGGAAAGGATATTCTCCGCTTCCACACCATCTATTGGCCGATTATGCTCATGGCGCTGGGCGAGCCTTTGCCGAAACAGATTTTCGGTCATCCGTGGCTGCTCTCGGGCACTGACAAGATGAGCAAATCAAAGGGCAACGTAATGTACGCTGACGACCTGGCGCGGCACTTCGGCGTGGACGCGGTTAGGTACTATCTGCTGCGTGAGATGCCCTTTGCTCAGGACGGCACAATAACTCTGGAAACGGTTATCGCAAGGTATAACGCAGACCTGGCGAACACTCTGGGCAACCTGGTGAACAGAACCGTCGCCATGATTAACAAATACTTCGGCGGCACTGTGTACGACAAGGGCGCTGCCGACCCTGTCGATGCTGAGCTGAAAGCTGCCTGCACCGAGGCGCGCGAGTCTGTGATAAATCTTATGAACAAATTCCGCGCGGCGGACGCAACCGAGGCGATAATCGCCCTTGCAAGGCGCAGCAACAAATATATTGACGAGACCATGCCGTGGGCGCTTGCAAAGGACGAGACAAAGAGCGACAGACTGATGACGGTGCTGTATAACCTGGCGGAGGCTATCAGATTCATAGCGGTGCTCATTGCTCCGTTTATGCCGGAAACCTCGGTTAAGATTTTTGAGCAGATAAAGTCGAACAAGACCGAGATGGACACAACGCAGACATTCACCGAGGGCGAATCGTTCACCGTAGGCGAGGCGACTCCGCTCTTTGCGCGCCTTGACGAGAAAAAGAAGCTCGAAGAGGTGGCGGCGGACATCTTTAAGGATGAACCCGAGGAGGAAGACGGGGAGAAAACCTCGGAGATAACAATAGACGATTTTGCCAAGGTGCAGATGAAGGTCGGCACGGTGCTTGAGTGCAAGCCGGTTGAGGGGGCGAAGAAGCTCCTTGTGTCGCAGATAAAAATCGGCAGCGAGACAAAGCAGATTGTCTCCGGCATTGCCGACAGCTACACCCCGGACGAAATGGTGGGCAAGAAGGTTGTTGGGGTGACTAACCTCAAGCCGTGCAAGCTGCGCGGTGTTCTCTCCGAGGGTATGATTCTTGCCGCTTCGGACGGCAAGGCACTCTCGCTTGTGGCGCCGGAAAAGGCGGATATTGCCGACGGCAGCGAGGTCAGATAAGAAATCAGAATTGACGAAATGTCGGGTTACATCCCCTCAGACGGCGTTTCCGTTTTATATTATTTTTGATAAAATAATATAAAACGCGCCGCCAGCTCCCCTTGCACAGGGGAGCCTTTCGTTTATTCGGAATTACATAATGCGGACTCAAGCAGTTGAGCCTGCGAAAAAACAAAGCAAGGAGATATTTTATGCTTTTTGATACACACGCTCACCTGAATGATGAGCAATTTGACAATGACAGAGATCAGCTGCTGTCTGATATCAGAAATATGGGGTGCTATGTTGAAATCGGCACTGATATAGAATCGAGCGCTGCGGCGGCGGATTTGGCAGACAAATATGACTTTGTGTACGCCGCCACAGGAATATATCCGCACTGTACGGCGAACATAACCATGGCGGACATCGACTCGCTGCGCGAAATCTGCCGCCGCCCCAAGGTGGTTGCAATCGGCGAGATAGGTCTGGACTATCACTACGACGACACCGCGCCCGAGGTTCAGCGCAAGTGGTTCGACATTCAGCTTGACCTGTGCGCCGAGCTTGATATGCCGGTGGCAATCCACACGCGCGACGCCATGCGCGACACCATAGACATCCTCAAGCGTCACAGCGATGTCAGCGGCATAATTCATTGCTATTCCGGCAGCGCCGAGAGTGCAAAAATCCTGCTCGGCATGGGATATTACATCTCGTTTGCCGGGCCGATTACTTTCAAAAAATCACGCAAGCTTGCCGAGGCGGCAGCAGTAGTGCCGATGGACAGGCTGCTTATAGAGACGGACAGCCCGTACCTTGCACCCGAGCCGCACCGCGGGCAGCGCAACAACCCTCTGCTTGTGGAGTGCGTTGCGCGCAAAATCGCCGAGATTAAGGAAATCAGCTTTGAGGACGTGGCAAGACAGACATACGATAACGCCATGAGGGCGTACAGGATAAAATAAAACACTTTACTTTTGATATATTTTATGGTAAAATGATGGCATAACAAAAGCCTTTTACAATTGAAAAGACGTTTTACGGAGGTGCGCAGAAATGAAAATAGCAGTAGCAGGCACAGGATATGTGGGACTTTCCATAGCGACGTTGCTCTCTCAGCACAACACTGTGTACGCGGTGGACATCATTCCCGAGAAAGTGGAGCTTATAAACAACAAAAAATCGCCGATACAGGACGATTACATAGAAAAATATCTTGCGGAAAAACAGCTTGACCTCACAGCCACGCTTGACGCCGAGGGCGCAATAAAGGAGAACATAGACACTCTGTTTATGGGATTCACCGGGGCAGAGGCGGTAAAGCTCTTTGCAAACACCTATCTTGCACTTCGTGTGTCATATTTTAACGAGCTTGACACCTATGCGGAGATGAAAGGACTCGACACCAGGCAGATTATAGACGGGGTGTGCCTTGACCCGAGAATCGGCTCGCACTACAACAACCCGTCATTCGGCTACGGCGGCTATTGCCTGCCAAAGGACACCAAGCAGCTGCTTGCAAACTATGCTGATGTGCCCGAGAATCTGATTGAGGCGATTGTGGAATCGAACAGGACAAGGAAAGATTTTATAGCCGAGCGTGTGCTTGAGATTGCCGGTGCTTACGGCGCAAACGACAGCTGGGACGAGGCTAAGGAGAAAGAGGTCATTGTGGGTGTGTACAGGCTCACCATGAAATCAAACAGCGACAACTTCCGCCAAAGTTCCATTCAGGGAGTGATGAAACGCATCAAGGGAAAGGGCGCCACAGTGGTTATCTATGAGCCGACACTCAAAGCCGGCGAAACATTCTTCGGCAGCAGGGTAATCGGTGATTTGGACGAATTTAAGAAACAGTGCAATGCAATAATCGCAAACAGATATGACAGCTGTCTGGATGATGTTAAAGATAAGGTGTACACCAGAGATCTGTTTATGAGAGATTAATGAATGTTTGAACCGATTTGGTTTGTGCATTGGCTCGTGGGGAGTGATTTGCAAACATTTGTCGGTGGAAAACAGATTTGCGGCAATAAATGAATAAAAAAATGAGCCTTTCCGTGCAGTCGGACTTTGATGTGACCCCCAAAAGTTAGACTTTTTATAGCGTAGTAGTTTTAACGACTG
>CAJLYL010000049.1 GCA_905210855.1 uncultured Clostridia bacterium | reverse complement strand
GCCCGCCAAAGCGGCGGACGAGGCGGTGAAAAATAGCCTTATCCTATCCGTCGGCTCAAAAAAGGCGGTCATCTGCGGCTCGGGGATTCCATGCGACGAACCCGTCATCACCCCGAGTGGCACAACCATGGTTCCCGTGAAAAACATTGAATCAATCCCGGGCGGCAAGCTCAACTGGGACAGCGCCGCAAAGACGGCTTCGGCATCGGTCGGCAAAAACACCCTCGCTGCTGCGGCGGAAAGCGACTCTGTGCTGATAAACGGCGCGGAAAGAAAGTATGCCGAGAAAAGCTTTATCCGCAACAACCGTATGTATGTGCCGCTGCGCGCATTGACAGATTTGCTCGGCATGAGGGTTTATTATTTCGGCAAGGGTATGCCGATTTTGGCGTCGGCAGATGAGCTGACATACCCGATTGCAGATTATATTCTGGAACAATACAAGGGATTCTTTGAAGAAAAGCCCGTCTCGCTCCTTTGGCCCGTACCGTCGTCCAATGGCATCAGCAGCGGCTTCGGCGGCAGAGGCCACAAGAGCATAGACATAACGGGTGAACAGGGCGCGCCGATAGCCGCCGCTGCATCAGGCACAGTAACGGAAATATTTACAGAATGTACTCACGACTACCCAAAAAGCGAATCGTGCTGCGCATGGGGCTACGGAAATTATGTTCTCGTTGAGTTGGACGGGCCGATTGAAGGACAATCGGCTCAAATCCGTTACAGCCATCTGTCCGCAGTTAGGGTAAACGTCGGCGACGAGGTAAAGGCGGGCGATATACTCGGCGAAATGGGCTGTACCGGATATTCTACGGGAGTTCACCTGGATTTTGAGCTTTCGCTCGACGGAGTCAAGACCGACCCCGGAAAATATTTGCAGATTCCGCAGGGAGTGTATGATTCCGGCAATTCGCCGCAGTATACTCAAAGCTACATCAATTCTCTGAAGAAATAACCGACTTGCATTTTTAACGCATATTAAAAAAGAAATACGGCAGCGCACCGAGGCATATATCGGAGCTTTCGGGCATATTTGCCGCCCACGCCACCTTGAAATTTGCCGCGGCGTTGTTCTCAAACTCAAGCATACCGCACGAAAAATCCTCCACATTCATCTCGGCAGGGTCAAAGCTGCGAGCGCTGTGTACCTTGCCTGTGAGAGCACCGCTCGACTTAAGTGAACCGATTTCATCCTTGTGGTGAACACCCGTCACACCTGTGACCGAGCAATCATACGACGCTTTTTCGCCGTACATACAGGTTATGTATGACGACGGTTTGTTTATGCCCACTCTGCGGAACTCGTTTATGCGCGCAACTCCGCCGCCGGACATCTGAAAAATCGCCGTCTCGTTGCTGAAAGGATTCTGCCAGTTGTTCTTGTCATCACCGTAAATGGCGTCCTCGTGATTGTCGCGGTAACCCATGCAGGATACCTTGAGAGCGTGTTCGCCTATTGCCGAGAACAGCATCGATATCGAGTGCGTCGGATAGAACATCGGCGGTATTCCGGCAACTCTGCGCCAGTTCGGGCCGCCCGAGTGTTGAAAATTGTGGTACATTTCGCAGATATCGTGATAATACTGCGATTCGCCGTATACGAATTTGCCCATCTCGCCCGTGGCGTACTTCTCGCGGCAGAACATTGCGCAGGGGTAATAATAACAGGTCTCCCCCATCATGTATATGGTGCCGTCCTTTGCCAGCTCCGTTATCTCGCGTATTTCCTCGAGTGTGCAGCCTATCGGCACGGCGCTGTACACATTTTTGCCCATCTTAAGTGCCTTTATTACCATAGGGCCGTGCAGATGTCTCTGCGTGAATATGCCTATGCAGTCTACATCGGGTGCGTTCTCCAGCAAATCGTCAAAAGATGAAAACCCTCTTAACTATCTGAGGATAAAAAAATCGTGCGATTTGCTGCGCAGCGGCGAATACAGCGTTGCCGAAGCCGCCGCGGAGGTCGGCATTAATGACCTGTGCTACTATTACAAACTCTATGCCAAATTCATGGGCGGCACACCTCGGGAACAGGCGTCGCACAATTTCGGTTAACAGATATTTTACAATTAATCTTGACTAATTCTTATTTGCTGATATAATATTAATGTAAATAAACAAAACGGAGATACAAATGAAAAAACATATAAAAACATTCGCGGCATTTTTCGCCGCAGTCATAGTTCTGACAACCGCTGCCCTCGCGGCGGTCAATGTGTTCGATGTGCCGGAGAACATATCGGTAAACGATTATTCCGTGGTGATGCAGCCCGGCACAAAAGCATATATCAGACAGTGCAACAACTCCCTCATGGACTCCGTGGGGGCAAAGATCATATTCGTGACCGTGCCGACGACGGGCGGCGAAAGCATAGATTCATATGCCAAGCGGCTGCGCAGCGCATGGGGAGTATCGTCCATAGGCGACGATTCCAGCACCTTTGTGCTGCTGGCTACGGAGGACATGGAATACTGGGCAATAGTCGGCGACCACATGAAGAGCGCCCTGACAGACGAAGCATTGGACGATATTCTGCTTAAATACACCGAGCCGGATTTTGCGCAAAGAAATTTTGACGCGGCAATAGAAAAAACCTTTGACGCCATATCGTCGTGGTACACCGCGGCTTATGGTCTGACGCCGTTTTCGCGCACTGCCGCGGCAAATATCCCTGCGGCGGACAATACCGACAGCACAGCCGGCGCAAAGGCATTTTGGCATACCGTGCGCACGGTGCTCATCACCGCGGCGGTGCTTGCGGTTTTGTTTGTCATCATACGCCGCTGTCTGCGGCTGTATGTCTTGTCCAAGCGGCGCAAACAGCGTGTGACCGAGTACAAACGCCGTCTGCTCAGAGATTTGAACAGAAAATAGAATTATCGGAGCGTGTTTTTTGGGGTGCGCTCCGATTATTTTTTTGCACTGCTGAAACTTTTTTGCTCTTTTCGGGATATATAAAGGTGTAAAGTTCAAAAAGCTTTTAATTTTACACAGGAAAGCAGGTTTGGTATGACAAACGAAGCAAAGCTGCTTATGCGGCTGAAAAACAGGGAACGAAATTCAATAGGCCAGGCGATAAAAACGAACTGACGGACAGTGACAAAAAAGCCGAGGAAAACGGCGAACTTGTTTTCAGCTACGGTTCTCCCTAGGTTGAAATTCACAATATACAGAGCGCCGCATGGGTAAAAGACGGCATTCAGTATCAGCTGATGCAGATAGACGGCAGACTGTCGGAGACCGAGCTGACAAAAATGGCAGAGAAAATATTGAATAGATAGCACTTATACGCAATATGCACCCCGAAACCATCGGGGTGCATATTGCGCAGCAGAAATAATTAATACTGCCCTGCCGTATCGAGCAGAAATTTTTTGAATCTTTCGCAAATCTCCTGCGGCTCTGTTATCCTTGCCCTTGTGCCGAAACCGGCAAGCCACGCAAAGAACAGGTCGCTGACCTCAACATTCAGCGTTGCGGCAAAGCTGTCGTCCGACAGACGGTGCACGGGTATATCGGTGCCGAATTTATCAAACACCGCCCCGAGGAGCGACATATCAAACCTTACGTCTATATGTTCCCTCTCGCCGCCGAACATGGAGAACACACTCTTTGCATACTCGGCCGGATCAAATTTTTCATCCGGCATATCCCTCGGTATATCCGTCACCGTTACAGACGACATTCTGTCAACGCGATAGTGCACATAGCTTGCGTATTTGCGCTTGTATGTAACAAGATAGTAATTGCCGTCGTCGCACATGAGTGCAACCGGTGTTTCGGTATAAAATCCGCCGTCCTTGCGATACTTTTTTCTTTTGCTTATCGTCAGGTCAAAATACTTAAAACTTACGCAGCAGTTTGACGATATGGCGTCGTGTATGGTATCCACGCTGTAATACACGCTCTCGTTATCCGTCTTTGCCCTGTTCGTCACGTACACCTGTCGGCGCAGTTTTTTTGCGTCATACACGCTTGTCAGCTTTTCTATCTTGGCAATCAGCCCGAGGCTCTTTTTGCTGCTGATAAACCTTGCCGCGGCTACGGAGTCCGCAAGGAGCTTAAGCTCGGCGAGTTCAAAATTCCTCTCCCCCACATAGTAGCCGTGTCTTTTGCCGCGCACCGATATGATGTCCGTTCCGTACACGTCGCGCAGCAAAGCCAGGTCGTCATATATTGTCTTGCGCTCGGCATTTACGCCGCGTTTGCCCAGCTCCTCAATCATCTCGTTTACACCCATAGGGTGATTTTCGTCCGTATTGTCCAAAAGTATCTTTTGCAGATACATAATCTTGAGTTTTTGATTAGCTCCCTTAGCCATGCGCCCACCTCCGTTTATATTGTAGCACATAACCGATGTGGTTTTCAACACTCACTCACCTTTTTACACTTTTTGCCGCAAAGATGGGTGCAAAAAAGTCGTTGCAATTGTTTATATTTTATGATATAATAGAAATAATTGCGGGTAGATTTACTGTCCGTATAAATTTTGAAGGGGATTTTCATGCTTTACACATCGTCATTTTCAAAGTTAATCGATGTCTTTCGAAAGATGCCGGGCATCGGACATAAAAGCGCGGTAAGAATGGCATATTATATTCTCTCGCTCTCGGACGCCGAGGTTGACGGGGTAATCGCCGCCATATCGGAAGCGAAGGAAAAAATTCACTATTGCTCCGTGTGCCGCAACATGACCGAAAGCGACCCGTGCGAGATTTGCTCCAACCCCAAGCGCAACCACTCCGTAATATGCGTGGTGGAGCAGCCGAAGGACGTCATAGCGCTTGAAAAAACGCGCGAATACTACGGAGTGTATCACGTGCTCCACGGCGCAATATCCCCCATGGACGGCGTCACTCCGGACGACCTCTGCATAAAAGAGCTTCTCTCACGCGTTGCCGATGGCAATGTGGAGGAAGTGATAATGGCAAACAGCCCGAGCATAGAGGGCGAGGCAACGGCAATGTATATATCAAAGCTTATCCGCCCCTTCGGCATAAAGGTGACGCGCATAGCCTACGGGCTTCCCGTCGGCGGAGATTTGGAGTATGCCGACCAGATAACGCTTGTCAAGGCGATAGAGGGCAGGCACGAAATTTAAAATTTTTTTAAAACAAATTTTACGGCGAATCCGCCGATAAAGAAGGAGATTGATAATAATGGCAAAACAGACAATTATTACGGAAGAGGGCCTTGAAAAGCTCAAAGAAGAGCTGGAATACCTCAAGGTGACAAAACGAAAAGAAATTACCGAAAAAATAAAAGAGGCAAGAGGCTTCGGCGACCTTTCCGAAAACTCGGAATATGACGCCGCCAAGGACGCTCAGGCTGCCATGGAACAGCGCGTGACGGAGATAGAAAACATAATCAAAAATGCAAAAATCGTGTCCGCAGACGAGCTGCCGAGCGATGTTGTCGGCATTATGTCAAGGGTTCGCGTGCTCGATTGCGACCTGGACGAAGAGGAGGAATACACCATCGTCGGCTCTACCGAATCCGACCCGCTCTCGGGCAAAATATCCGACGAATCGCCCATAGGCAAGGGACTCATCGGCAAAAAAATCGGCGAGACCGCCGACATAGAAACCCCCGGCGGAATAATTCAGCTGAAAATACTTGACATACAGAGATAGGAGGACACAACAAATGAGCGAAAAGAACAACACAACCGAAACCAACCTTAGCGAGGTTCTTCAGATAAGACGCGACAAGCTCAAAGAGCTTATCGACGAGGGCAGCAACCCGTATGAGATAATGAAATATGACCGCGACGCCATGAGCCGCGATATTCTCGATAATTTTGAAAAATACGAGGACAAAGAAGTCTCCGTTGCCGGCAGACTCATGAGCAAACGCGTAATGGGCAAGGCTTCATTCTGCCACATAGCTGACCGCGACGGATTGATTCAGGGTTATGTTGCAAGAGATATCATCGGCGAGGAGCCGTACAAGAAATTCAAGAAGATGGATATCGGCGATATTGTGGGCGTAAAAGGTACGGTTTTCAAGACCAAAACCGGCGAGACCTCCATCCATGTGACAGAGATGACTCTCCTGTCAAAATCCCTTCAGCCCCTGCCGGAAAAATGGCACGGTCTCAAGGATACCGATTTGCGCTACCGCCAGAGATATGTTGACCTCATTGTCAACCCCGATGTCAAAAAGACATTTATGCTGCGCAGCCTGATAAACAAGGAGATAAGAGCGTTTCTCGATAACAGAGGTTATCTTGAGGTGGAGACGCCGGTTCTCAACACCATATCGGGCGGTGCATCCGCAAGACCGTTCATCACCTATCACAACACCCTCGGCATAGATATGTATCTGCGTATTGCAACCGAGCTTAACCTCAAGCGCCTTATAGTCGGCGGACTTGAAAAGGTTTATGAAATCGGCAGAATATTCCGTAACGAAGGAATGGACATCAAGCACAATCCGGAGTTTACCACAATAGAGCTGTACGAAGCATTTACAGACTACAAGGGCATGATGGAGCTGACCGAAGACATGATTTCAACGGTTGCTCAAAAAGTGCTCGGCACCACTCTTGTAAGCTATCAGGGCAAGGATATAGAACTGAAAAAAGGCTGGGAGCGCATCACCATGATGGACTCCGTAAAGAAATATGCCGGTGTTGACTTCACAACCGTATCGACAAGCGAAGATGCAATAGCGCTTGCCGCAAGCGTCGGCGTAGAGGTGGAAACCGGAAAATCCGTCGGCGAAGCTATGTACGAGGTGTTTGACGAAAAAGTCGAGGCACAGCTCATTCAGCCGACATTCATTCTCGATTATCCCGTCGAAGTATCCCCTCTCGCAAAGAGAATCCCGGGAAATCCGCAATACACAGAGAGATTTGAGTTTTTTATAAACGGAACGGAATTCGGAAACGCTTTCTCCGAACTTAACGACCCGATAGACCAAAAAGAAAGATTCGAAAAACAGGTTGAGGCGAGGGAAAACGGCGACGAAGAAGCCGGCATGATGGACACCGACTACATCAACGCACTGGAGTACGGTATGCCCCCTACGGGCGGTCTCGGCATCGGCATCGACAGACTTGTTATGCTGCTTACGGACTCCTATTCCATAAGAGACGTGATATTGTTCCCGACCATGAAACCGCTCGGCGGCGAGGGTTCGAGGGAATCCGCTGCGCGCGAATCCGCACCGTCGGCTAAAAAGGTCATCGACTTTTCAAAGGTAGAAATAGAGCCGCTCTTTGCCGACTTTGTGGATTTTGATACATTCAGCAAATGCGATTTCCGCGCGGTAAAGGTCAAGGAATGCGTTGCAGTGCCCAAATCAAAGAAGCTCTTGCAGTTTACTCTCAATGACGGCACAGGCACGGACAGAACCATACTGAGCGGTATCCACGCTTACTATGAGCCGGAGGAGCTTGTCGGCAAAACGCTTGTTGCAATAACCAACTTGCCGCCGAGAGCCATGATGGGCATAGATTCGTGCGGTATGCTCCTCTCCGCAGTTCACTCCGAAGAGGGCGAGGAAAAACTGAATCTTCTTATGATTGACGACTGCATACCGGCAGGTGCTAAGCTCTACTAAGACACAACGGGCAATTCGCAATGGAATTGCCCGTTTTTAATATGCCGGATTTTCAGGAATATTCAGAAAGAGATTAGGGCTTGAAAAAGCGGACAATATATGCTATACTATAAAATGTCGTGGTTTGCGGCAAAATTGTTACAAGGAAGTGAATGACGCAATGAAGGGCAAGTGTGTCTCTCTCGTGGTCGTAAAGCGGCTGCCGAGATATTACAGATATCTGGACGATTTGCTCAGCAAAAATATAACAAGAATCTCCTCTACCGAGCTAAGCAAAAAAATGGGCGTCACCGCCTCGCAAATAAGACAGGATTTAAACTGCTTCGGGGGCTTCGGTCAGCAGGGATACGGCTACAATGTTCAAATGCTGCACGAAAAAATCGGCAGCATACTCGGTCTTGACAGAGGATACAGAATGATAATCGTGGGCGCGGGACATCTGGGTCACGCACTTGCAAATCATCATAATTTTCAAAAAAGAGGATTTCGGCTTGTCGGCATATATGACACGGACGAAAAAATAATCGGCAAGGACATCGCCGGGCTGGTTGTTGAGGATTACGAAAAAATCGAAGCCTCAATCGCCGAAAAAAAGCCCGACATAGCAATACTCGCCGTACCCAAAGCGGCGGTAAACGATGTGGCGGTGAGGCTGATGAATGCCGGTGTGCGCAGCTTCCTCAACTTTACATATGCAGAGCTTAGCCTGCCGAGCGATGTGACCGTCGAAAACGTACACATCAGCGACACCCTAATGACCCTGGCGTACAGAATATCGGAGAACAATTAAATTTATGCGGCGGATTTGGCATAACCCGAATCCGCCGTCTTTTTTTGAATAAAAACCGCACCGAAATAATATAAATATATGTATGGAGGTGTGATAATGGACGAATACGGTTTCATTACAGCAAGAGTTTTTACATCGCGGGGTGAAATACCCGTGGAAAACGCATCGGTAACCATAGAAAACAGCGATATGTCATCGGTGCTCGGCGCGCGCATAACCGACCAAAACGGCAAAACGCCGCCGATTAAAATCATTACCCCAAGCCGCGAGGAATCGCGCGAGCCCGGGTTTGAAAATCCTTTTACCGCAGTGAACATCAGGATAAGCCACCCAAGGTTTTACACATACTATGTGCGTGACGCACAGGTCTTTGAGGGCGAAACATCCATCCAAGTGGCAGAGCTTATCCCTATATCCGATGGTGGAGAGCTGCCCTATCGGCTTGACGATTTCAGCGTTACGCCGCAGAATTTGTAGGAGGTGAGCTTAAATGCCCGATATTGTAACCACTCCGTATATTCCGGAGTTTATCACTGTACACCTCGGTTCGCCCGATTCATATGCGCAGAATGTGACGGTGTCTTTTTCCGATTATATAAAAAATGTTGCTTCGAGCGAGATATACCCCACCTGGAACGAATCGGCAATAGTCGCAAACATCTATGCGCAGATTTCCTTTGCGCTCAACAGGGTGTACACAGCCTTTTACAGGAGCAGAGGTTATGATTTCAACATCACATCGTCAACAGCTTATGACCAGAAATACATCTACGGCAGAAATATTTTTGACAACATAGACAGAATTGTTGACGGTATGTTCACGTCATACATCCGCCGTGTGGGCTTTATAGAGCCGCTTGCGGCGAAATACTGCAACGGCACAACGGTCACCTGCAGCGGACTGTCGCAATGGGGCAGCGAGGAGCTGGCACGTCAGGGCTACAATGCAATACAGATTTTGAAATACTATTACGGCGACAACATAGAAATAGTGTCCAACGCTCCTATATTTCCGTCGGCAGACAGCTACCCCGGACGCGCGGCGAGGCTCGGCGATGTCGGCGACGCGGTAATCGTGGTGCAGCGCTCACTCAACGAGATAGGCACAAGCTACCCGAGCATCCCCGCCGTCACCGTGGACGGAATTTTCGGCGAAAACACCGAGAATGCCGTAAAAACCATGCAAAGCATATTTAACCTCACGCCGGACGGCATTGTGGGACTGGCAACGTGGTATAAGCTTGTATATCTGTATGTGGGCATAAGGCGGCTCGCCGAGCTAAATTCGCGCGGTCAGCAGTTCTACGGGATATCGTTTGAATATGAGAATGTGCTCTCCATAGGCGACCGCGGCGAAAATGTGAGCGTAGCTCAGTATATGCTCTCGGTGCTGTCGGAGTTTTATTATGAAATTCCTTTTGTAAACACGGACGGAATTTTCGGCGAATCGACTCAGGCGGCTGTCAGGGCATTTCAGAGAATTTTCGGGCTGCCGGTAAACGGTGTGATTACCGAGAGAGTGTGGAATGAGATATACGACGCATTCATAGGCGTAGACAGGGAATTTACCGGCATAGATTATATGAGTCAGCTCAACGATGTAATCAACGGAGATTCGCAAAAAGCGGCATATAATCTCAGATACGGCGATTCTGACTATCAGGAGGGTTAAGATGAATAAAGGAAATGACGGCAGATATGAATACGGGCGTGACCGCGCGCCGCAGGAGCAAACGCCGGCTCAGTTTCCGCCCAACAGCGGAGTACCCGTGCGCGGAACACTTGGCGGACATACATACACCGACGAGGTGCCGGAGGCTTCAAACGGAGTCGGACTTGTGGACGAGACGGGCCCCGTGCGCAGCCTGCAAATTTTTATGCGCAACATAGCGTCGCACTATGATTTTGTGCCGAAGATTATCCCCGACGGCATCTTCGGCGCACAAACGCGCGACTCGCTGAAAAGCTTTCAAAGCGGATTCGGGCTCGAGCCGACCGGCGAGACGAATTTTGACACATGGAACAAGATAATAGAGGTGTCAGCCTATGTTGACAACCTCAACGCAAACGCGGAGCTTGTGTTTGTGTACCCCGAGTCGGGCGAAAAAATCTACCCTGGACAGCACAGCATAGATTTGTTTGTAATCCAGGCGATGATGAAGGCGCTGAGCAACACCGGCAATAATTTTGTGCCGCTTGAAATAACAAGCGTACATGATGAAAACTCCGTCAAGGCAGTGCGGCATATACAGGAATTGTCCGGCATGACCGGAGACGGCGTAATCACCATAGACTTTTTTAACAGCTTATCCAACCTGTATGAGGTGTACGTAAGCCGCGAGCGCGTTGATTCGGCGCAGGGCGAGGTTTAGCAACGCGGTAAACCGTATGAATACATAAAGAGAAAAAATCCCGAATATGCAAGCAAACATCGCCTTGCATATTCGGGATTAATTTATTTGTAAACCGCCGCTTATCTGATAAACTGTGCCCTCCCATGAAAAATGGACACAAAAAAGCTTCAAAAAACGAAATGAATCGCAGTAGTGGCAATCCATCTTTACAGCACCCTCATATTTGCTATTTAAGTATTTCCACAACCGGACCGCAGATTATGCCGAAATCTCTTAACCTATATTCATAGCACCACGAGTCTCCGATGGAATACCAGAAATCCTCACCGCACCATTTATTATCGGTATTGCAGTTATGCGGTGCGCAGAATGAATTTGCCCTATTGCCAAACAGTTTCAGCTCCAGAGTATGCTTGCCGGGGGCAAGCGATTTGCGAATCGCTTCATAAGGGGCATAGGCAATAATCCCTATGTCTTCGCCGTCAACATATGCCCTCACAAGCGGGCCGCGGTAACCGTGTACCCACACCCTCGCGTCGCCCTCGCAATGCGTCTCAAACTCCGCCTTATAAACTATGCTGCCGCCGTAAAAAGGCATTCCGTAATTCGTTATGCTGCCAAAGCCTATCTCGCTCGCCGGCGCGGTTATCACCTTTTCACATCCGTTTACACACACATTAAATTCACCGAGAAGATACATCCATTCTATATTCTTCCTCTCCGCAAGCGGCGCGGTAACTGTCAGACAGTTCTCACCCTTGTGCAGTTTCGGCAGTTTAACAGTCTTTATCGATTTGTCGGTAAAATAGCCTACCGGCTCAAGGCTGAGTTTTTCTCCGTTAAATTCCGCCGTCATGTCCTCGGGACGCTCTATCGCCAGCAGGACGTTTTCCGCGTCCGTTTCGGATTCAACGGTAAAACGCATGGTTACGCTGTGACATGGTTTCTCCTCGGACACAGCCCACGGCTGTGCACCGCGCGAGCGTCTCGTTGGTATGTTCAATCTCTCCCTGCAAATGTTATCAATGCGCAGAATTTCTTCCTCGGGTTCAAATTCGCCGCCGTCAAGCGCAAATTCGCACACGTCAAGAAGATATACATTCGGTTCGTCTCTTCTGTACTCCGCTTTTTTGATTACAATTCTCTCAGCGGTTTCTTTCCTTGCGCTCTCCGGCAGTTCAAGCCTCTCTGCGCTCGTCGGCTCAAGCCTCAGCAGCAGACTGTCATTGATATAAAATGTGTGTGGGATCACAGTAAATCCTTTTTCGATTTTATACGATACTTCCCTCTTTTCACCGCTGAGAGTATCATAAACAATCGGTTTGTATTCCCCTTTTACACTTATAAGGGTTTCCTGAGCGTTGTACACATCCTGACAGTTCACCGAGTTATGTCTGCCGTAGCGTTCCTCATCGCCCTTGGCGCCGTGCGCTATGAAAAGCCATTTGCAACTATTGTCGCTGCGCATACTGTATATGAGTTTGGTCGTGTTGCTGCCGTCGGTGTTCTTTATCGACACCGTTCTGCAATCCTCAACAGCAGCGAGAATCTCATATCCGCTGCAATTGATTTTCACCGATTTATCAAAAAGTTCCCTTACAGCGCCGCTCAGTGCGCCG
>CAJLYL010000048.1 GCA_905210855.1 uncultured Clostridia bacterium | reverse complement strand
TGTGTGCTTTCAAAGGCGAGCGGCACGGAATACACATAGTTTGCGCGCATGGGACTGACTATATCGAGACGGCGCGCCGCCCCGTCCCATGCCACATCAAAGCCGCAGTCTGCCAAAAGCTCCGCCGGAATATATGTTCTGCCGCCGGTGTTATATGCTTCAATCCGTCTGCCGTTAATATAGGTCACGATGTCGGTATCGTAATACTTACCGATGACAGTTCCGCTCGGCACAGCGCTGTCGGCAATCTGCGGCGGTTCGCCGTTTGCCGCGTGTGCAGTCTCGTCAACCCTGAGAGTTCTCTCCTCCGGATCCCACCACGCATTAAAACTGTAAAAATGCATATCGTCGGCGCAGATGAGAGTCTTGCCGCCGACATTTACGGCATCTATCCTCGCGCCGTTCAGCGTTGTTACAATATCCGTGGCGTAATAATCGCCTGCGATATCGCCCGAGGCTGCATTTGCAGCAACCGTCAGGGCAATGAGAAAAATGCAAATGCAGAAAAACTTTTTCATATTCGCACAAGCCCTCCGTCAATCATCTATACCTTTCAGCAGTCTCTCAAGACCGTCCCTGAGAACCGAGCGCGGACACGCCACATTCATGCGAACATAGTCCGAACCGTCGCCGCGGTATTGTGAACCCGATGAAAGATACAAGCCGCTGTTTTTTCTCACAGAGTCGGCAAAAGCGTCGGAGCGCATACCGAATCTGCTGACATCTATCCAAAGAAGATAAGTCGAATCGTTTACAGATACAGAAAGAGAAGGAATGTTCTTGCCGATAAACGAAACAACCTCGGTTTTGTTGCCGTATATATAGCTTCTGAGGGCGTCAAGCCACTCGCCGCCCTGCGTGAAAGCCGCGATTGCCGCGTCCACGGCAAAACAGTTCGGCTCGGCAACCTCGTCTGTGTTTATGGCACGGTTAATCCTGCTGAAAAGCCTGTCGTTTTCCGCATACACAGCCGCAGTCTGAATGCCGGCAATATTAAATGCCTTGGTGGGAGCAAGGCAGGTGACGCTGATGTTGCGGCAGACAGATGACGCAGACGCAAACGGCGTGTACGAAACACCCGGATTTGTAAGATCGCAGTGAATTTCGTCACTAACGACAACCACGCCGTATTTTTGGCACAGGCTGCCTATCTTGGACAAAGTCTCCCTATCCCACACTCTGCCCGATGGATTCTGCGGATTGCACATAATCATCATGGCAGTCTGCGGATGAGCGAGCTTTTGCTCAAGGTCGCTGAAATTAATTCTGTACTCTCCCCATGATTTTTCAAGCGGGCATTCAAGAACATTGCGCCCGTTGTTTACTATTGAATTAAAAAATATATTGTACACCGGAGTGAGCACAAGCACATTTTCCGCCGGAAGAGTAAACGCGCGCACAGCGCTCGATATTGCCGGCACAACGCCCGTGCAAAACGCAAGGCGGTCTTTTCGCATCTCAAATTCGTGACGTTTTCTCCACCAGCTCATGTACGCATAATACCAATCATCGGGTATCACACTGTAACCGAACACTCCGTTATTGAGCCTTTTTGATATTGCCTCGGCAATGCACGGCGCTGCGGCAAAATCCATATCCGCAACCCACATGGGCAGTTCTCCCTCAGCCGCGGTGTCCCATTTCAGCGAATTTGTTCCTTTCCTGTTAATAACTGTATCAAAATCAAAGTCCATTATATTCTCCTATCCTCTGCAAACAATTTTTGTTTTTGACGGGTCAACCCTATCCTTGCTTACCGTCAGCTCGCCTATGCTCTCCGCTCTTATAATTCCGCCCGAGGGATTGAACACACTGTCTATACTGCCGGTTATGTCGGCATCTACCGTGGAATACTCAAAAGCGAGCATTGTATTTATCAGTTTGCAGTTTTTCATAACAAGGTTGTCTATATAGCACATTCCCTGCAAACTCTCTACGGTGCAGTTCTCGAACACAAGGTTTTTTGAGTTCCAGCCGAGGTACTCGCCCGATATGAATGAATCTTTCACGGTGACATTTTCACAATTCCAGAATGAATCCTTGCTGAGCATGACGGCATTATGCAGCGTGACATTTTTTGATCCGTCAAAGCAGTAGTTGCCGACAAGTTTAAAATCGTCTGCCGTGATGTCGCTGCTGTTCATGGCAAAATAGTCGCCTTTTGCCGATACGTGTTTTATGTCAATCATGCTGCAATTCCACAGCGTTTCCGCCGCGTCGGAGAACATGACGTTGTTCAGCCTTATGCCGTTTGCGCGGCGAAAAGTCTTCGGCGCTTCTATCACGGTGTCAGATACCGATATATTGTCGGTATACCAAATACCTGCACGTGCCGCGGCAAAAAGCGTACAGTTTTTCATGTCTATGTTCTTTGAATACCACAGCGGATACTTCCACTTGAACATACTGCCGGCAAGTTTTATGTCCGAGCTGTGTTTAAGCGGAGATTCGCCGGCATCAAAAACAGTGTCGTTTATATCGCAGCCGTGCGCACCAAACATGGCGCGTTCACCTGTCAGAAATTTTTGTTTTATCTCCATTTGTATCACCTCAAAGTATGACTGTCTATGATCATTAATGACATTGTACCACAAAACACGCGAAAAATCAATCATTCACGCCATGTAAAAAATGTATGGCAGCAGTGCTTTTCGTCAAATCCTAAAAAAAACTTCCGCAGCAGATTAAAGTGCCGCGGAAGCTCAAAAATCAATTATTTTTTGAAAGTTTTTAAAACGGATTTAAAGCTTTTTACCTCTGTCTGACTCTTCCACTCATCCGTGAGTTTGTCAAGCTTGTCGGACTGACACGCCTTTTCGGCATCGTCCTTATATTCATTAATCTTTTCGTCCGTTATCTCAAACGGGAGTCTCTTTATGATGTGATAACCGTAAGACGTCTCCACAATGTCGCTGACTTCATTCTCTCCCAGAGCAAAAGCCGCTTCCTCAAACTGAGGAACCATCTGCCCCTTGGTAAATTCGTATCCGTCCGGATATGACGCAAGACCGGTATCCTCGCTAAGCTCATTCATAAGTTCCTCAAAGTTTGCACCGTTTTTAATCTTGGTGAGCGTATCCTCCGCAGTCTGCTTTTTCTGAGCGATTGTCTCGTCGTCAAGCGCCTCGCCCGTGTTGGAATCCTGAGTGAGGAAGAGAATATGCTCCGCCTTTATATAATTATTTTTGATATAATCCTTTACCTCATCTTCGGACACCGATATAGTGCCGTCCTCAACAAGCTTGTCCGTCAGCTTGTTGACAATCATGTTCTTCTTGTAAAGGCTCTCAAACGCGGTCGGAGTAGTGCCGAGCGCCTTGAGCTGGTTCTGATAAGCAGCCTCGCCGCCCGCCTGCTGCTTCATACTCTCAATCTGGCTTGCAAGCTGACTTTCGTCATCCGATGTAAATTCTATTCCCGCCTCAATCGCCTTGTTGTAGCGGACAAGGAGCTTTGCCGCCTCGTCAACAGCCTTGTCCACGGCTATGTCGATGTTTCTCTTGCCGTCGGTCTTTTCATTCCAGTACGCCTTTGCCGCGCTCTCGTCCGATGTGCTCACGCCTGCCTCCTGCAATGACTGTGATTTTTGTATATACACATAGTATGCGAACTCGTCCGCCGGCATATCGGTGCCGCCGACTCTGACTGCCGGATTGGTGTTCTTGACAACGCAGGAGGCGAGAATACCGGCTGCAATGCTGGTCGTCATGACGGCAAGTATTTTGCCAAATCTCTTCATAATATCATCCTTTCGTAGATTTTAATAGTTATAACAATTATAACTGCATATCGTTCTCTTGTGTTATCTTTATGAGCTTTTGTAATATAATTTTAATATTAGTCAAAAACTTTTCGTCATATTTATAACTGATATACGATTTTTCGCCGGAAGAGAACATTATTTTACCACGATAGTCCTCCATGATGTCCACAATCGCCCTGGTGCTGAATTCACCGTCAATTATAAAAAGGATGTCCTTGTCGCTGCGCACAATCGATGATATGTTAAGCCTCTGCGCAAGCGACTTGATGTACATACACTCTATAAGATTCTCCACGCTGCGCGGCATATCGCCGAATCTGTCCGTCAGCTCCGACTGCAAGTTCAGGTAATCCTCCTCACTGCAGATGTCCGACGCCTTCTTGTAGAACTCAAAACGCAGCTGCTCTTCGTCAATGTATCTCTGCGGAATGTGCACGTCCACCTTTAAGTCAACCATTGTTTCGACTGTCTCCTTAACATCCTCGCCCTTGAGCCGCGCCACCGCCTCACCGAGCAGGGTGCAATACATATCGTAGCCGACAAGATTCATGTTGCCGTGCTGTTCCCTGCCGAGAAGATTGCCCGCGCCGCGGATTTCAAGATCGCGCATGGCTATGCGGAATCCCGAGCCGAACTCGGTGAATTCTTTTATCGCAGACAGCCGCTTGCGCGCGGTTTCATCGAGCACTTTGCCGCCCTCATACATAAGGTACGCATAGGCAAGACGATTGGAACGCCCCACTCTGCCGCGCAGCTGATAGAGCTGCGACAGCCCGAGTCTGTCGGCGTTGTCTATAATCATGGTATTGACATTCGGAATGTCTATGCCTGTCTCTATAATGGTCGTGCACACCAGGATATCCGTGTCGCCGTTTATCATATCGAGCATCTTGTTCTCAAGCTCTCTTTCGGTCATCTGCCCATGGGCAACATCTATCACCGCGTCCGGCACAAGTGAACGCAGCATTGCCGCCTTGCGCTCTATGTTATCTACCCTGTTGCTGAGGTAATACACCTGACCGCCGCGCGCTATCTCGCGCTCAATTGCATTTTTTATCACATCGGCGCTGCGCTCCATTACAAATGTCTGCACAGGATATCTGTCCTGCGGAGGCGAGGCGATAACGCTCAGGTCGCGTATGCCCACCATAGCCATGTTAAGCGTGCGCGGTATCGGGGTTGCGCTCAGTGTGAGCACATCCACGCTTTCTTTCATCTCTTTGAGTTTTTCTTTGTGACCCACGCCGAAGCGCTGTTCCTCGTCTATTATAAGCAAACCGAGGTTCTTAAATCCGATATCCTTTGACACCAGCCTGTGAGTGCCGATGACGACATCCGCTTTTCCTTGCTTGAGCCTTTCCACCGTTGCCGCCTGCTCCTTTTTGGAACGAAATCTGCACAGCAGCTCCACGTTGACCCCGTAATCCTTCATTCGGGCTGAAAATGTGTTGTAATGCTGCTGGGCAAGGAGTGTTGTCGGCACAAGGTACGCCACCTGCATTCCGCCCATAACGCACTTGAATGCGGCGCGCAGGGCAACCTCCGTTTTGCCGTAGCCGACGTCTCCGCAGAGCAGTCTGTCCATGCACTTGCCCTGCTCCATGTCCGACTTGACCTCCTCTATGCAGCGCAGCTGATCGGGAGTTTCGTCATAGCCAAAATCGTCCTCAAACTCCTTTTGCCACTCGCTATCCGGCCCAAAAACGTGACCTTGGATATTCTGCCGCGCGGCGTACAGGCGGATGAGGTTTTCCGCCATTTTTTCCACGCTCTGTTTAACCTTGCTCACGGTTTTTTGCCACTTGGCGCCGTTTAAGCTGTCCAGCGCAACGGTGCCGCCCTCCGATGCGCCCACATACTTGTGTATGGCGTCAAGCTGATTTGCCGGCACATAGAGCACATCCGTGCCCTTGTAGCGGATTTTGAGAAAATCCTTCACCACGCCGTCGCTCTTTATCTGCTCCAGCCCGACATACTGACCGATTCCGTGTACATTGTGAACCACAAAATCTCCCTTGTTCAGCTCGTCAAAGCTCTTTATGCGGTTTTTGGCGTCGGTCTTTTTCTCTCGGGTGCGTTTTTTCCTGTGTGTGTAGATATCTGCCTCGCTGATAACAGCCGTCTTTGCGGACGGATATTCAAATCCCTTTGTTAAGCTGCCCTCGGCTATGCTGACCGTGCCGAACGGCGGCAAGGTTTCATAGTCTGTAATTATTGCCGCCTCTATGCCGCGCTCGGCAAGGGCGGTGCGCAGCGACTGCGCCGCAGCCTGCGAACCGGCAACTATGATTATGCGGTAATCGGCTTTTTTCCAGTATTCTATATCATCGCACAAAAAGCCTATATTTCCGCTGTAATTCTGCATTGTCTTTGCACTCAGACCCACAATCTCCTTTGGACGAAAATCGGGCGTTGAGTACGAAAGCGAGCTGATGCTGATAAGAGTCTTTTGATCTATCCTGCCTGTCAGCTGCGGATATGTGAGCATATATTCACGCTTTGTCTTGGGGAAAAGTCCTTTTTCGAGCATAGCCGATATTATCTCATTTTGTTCCTCGCAGAAAGCCTTTGCACCCTCACTGAGAGTTCCCGGCTCATCGTACACCGTCATGTCGGCATTGTATAAATCCACCAGAGAAGTTATCTCATCATAAACAAACGGCATATATTTGTCGCCGGAGGCAATGTAGTGCTGCTGAGCGATTTTTTCCGCGTCGGAGTTGAGGTTCAGATTTTTCTGTGCCTTGATTTTCTTCACAATCTCCGCCGCGCCGTCATTGTCATATATAAGTTCTCTCGCCGGACATATGCGGCACGAATTGATATTCTTCAGCGACATCTGGGTCTGCGCGTCAAAAAGGCGCAGAGAATCCACCTCGTCATCAAAAAGCTCTATTCGCAGCGGATTGTCATATACAGGCGTGAACACGTCGATTATAGAGCCGCGCCTTGCAAACTGCCCCATACTCTCGACGGACGGCACGCGTTTGTAGCCGCTCTCGGCGAGGGACGAGCAGAATTCGTCCGCGCCGATGATATCGCCGACAGATATGGTGCGGCAGTATTTACGGAACACATCTTCGGGCACGGTGTATTGCAAAAGCGCTTTTGCGGTGGTCACAACAACCTTTGCGCGGTCAAGATTTGCAACGGTGCGCAGACGCTTATATTCCTCGCTCCTGTTTGCCGCGTCCACATCATAAAAAATGTATTCCCTTGACGGGAAGTAAAAAATTTCATCACAAAAAAAGAACGATAAATCATTCTTTATCCTTCCCGCTTCTGTTTCGTCCGATGCGACAATCAGGCACCTGCCGGCGCCCGATTGCTCACACAGCGAATATATCAAGTGACTTTTGCGACTGTCCGACACACCGTACACATGAACCGCGCCGTCCTTTTCGGACAGGCGCTCGGCAATCATGCGATACTCGGACAGCTCGGACAAAATTTTTGAATAAAACATATCCATCACTTTCTGCGCTTGCGCGCGTCTCGCTTTTTATTTTTCTACTTTCCGTTATACTTATTCATCGCCTCGGCGCAGTCTCCGCGCCTTATAATCGAATGCAGCGCGCCGCAGACGTTGTCTGCCGCCTTGTCGAGCTGCGCAAGGTCGTCTTTGGAGAAGCGCCCCAGCACATGAGCGGCAAGGTCATAATCGGGATTCGGCTTTGCGCCGACGCCGATCTTTATCCTGGCAAAATCATCGCCGTTAAGATGATAAATTATCGACTTAAGCCCATTGTGACCGCCGTCGCTGCCTTTGGGTCGGATGCGGATTTTGCCCGGGTCAAAATTAATGTCGTCACACAGCACAATGATGTTGCCGTGCGGAATTTTGTAGAAAGATGCAATTTCCCCCACGCTCTCGCCGCTGTTGTTCATGTAGGTCTGCGGTTTGGCAAGTATGACCCTTTCGCCGTCTATATTCCCATCGCCGTACACGGCTTTGAATTTAAGCTTATTAAGCTTTATTCCCTCACGCGCGGCAAAGATGTCGAGCATATCAAACCCGACATTATGCCTCGTGAGGTCGTATTTCTTTTCAGGATTTCCCAATCCTGCTATAAGATACATATATTAAATTTCCTTTCTCAGTTGAACAGAGGACTTACGGACACATCCTCATAGATTCTGTCAATTGCTTCGGCAAAAATCGGAGCAACGGAGAGAACCTTAATCTTGTCTATCTGCTTTTCGGGAGTGAGCGGAACCGTGTCGAGCACAAGGAGTTCCTCTATGCACGAATCCTGTATTCTCTCGATAGCCGGTCCGGAGAGTACCGCGTGCGAGCAGCAGGCACACACACTCTTAGCGCCGCGCTCCTTAAGCGCCTTTGCGCCGTTTACTATTGTACCGGCGGTGTCTATCATGTCGTCAACAAGGATTACATTCTTGTCCTTTATCTCGCCGATGATGTTCATAACCTCGGACACATTTGCCTTGGGGCGTCTCTTATCGACAATGGCAATCGGCACATCAATCTTGCTTGCGAATTTTCTCGCTCTGGTTACCGAGCCGAGGTCGGGCGATACGACAACAAGGTCGGATTCCTTGCCATTAAATTTCTCTTTGTAATAATTTGCAAGCAGCGGAGCACCGAGAAGGTGGTCAACGGGGATATCGAAAAATCCCTGAATCTGCGCCGCATGAAGATCCATAGTGAGCACTCTGTCAGCGCCTGCGGTGGTGATGATGTCCGCGCAGAGCTTTGCCGAGATCGGATCTCTCGCCTTTGCCTTTCTCTCCTGTCTTGCATAGCCGAAATAAGGTATAACCGCTGTAATTCTGCCTGCGGACGCTCTCTTGAAAGCGTCAATCATAATGAGCAATTCCATAAGATTGTCATTTACCGGTGAGCAGGTGGACTGCACAACGAACACGTCCGCGCCGCGGACGGTCTCGTTGATGTTGACAAATATTTCTCCGTCGGAGAACTTGCCCACCTCAGAATCGCCGACTACCGTGTGCAGCTGCTCCGCTACCGCGTGAGCAAAGCTCGGGTTAGAATTGCCGGTAAAGATTTTAATGTTGTTGCCGTGTGTTATCATTTTATTATTCCTCCAGTTTATTTATTCCAGCCTGATTTAACTACCTGTCTTGCCCTTGCGATGGCAAGCGCGTCCGATTCCACATCGTCCGTAATTGTGGAGCCTGCCGCTATGAATGCATGATCGTCTATCTTGACCGGCGCAACAAGGTTTGCGTTGCAGCCGATGAACACATGGTTGCCGATTACGGTGCGGTATTTTTTTTCGCCGTCATAGTTGACTGTGACCGTTCCGCAGCCGAAGTTTACGCCCTCGCCGACATCGCTGTCGCCGACGTAGGTAAGATGCGCCACCTTGGTGCCGTCGGCTATGGTAGAGTTTTTCACCTCGACAAAATCGCCGATTTTTATTTTGTTGCCAATGTGCGAATTAGGTCTTATGTATGCAAAGGGGCCTACATTTGTCTCATTGCCGATGCTGCTGTCGCAGGCAACGGAGTTTACAACCGTTGTGCCCTCGCCCACGGTGCAGTTGTCAAGCGTGGTGTTAGGCCCTATAACGCAGTGCGAACCAATCACAGTACCGTTCTTTATGTGGCACGACGGCTCTATTACCGTGTCACGCGCAATTTTGACATCTGCGTCGATATAAGTGTTTTGAGGGTCGGTGATTGTGACTCCCTGCTCCATGAGCGCTCCGTTTATTCTGCGCCGCATAACCGCCGCGGCTGCCGCAAGCTCCGCGCGGTCGTTCACGCCGAGCAGCTCGTCGCTGTCGCTCATGATGAAAGCGCCTGCTTTCTTGCCCGATTTTTTGATAATTTCAAGCGTATCGGTCAGATAGTACTCGCCCTGTGCATTATCGTTTGTCACCTTGGAAAGCGCGTCAAACAGGTCTGCGCAGTTGAAGCAATACATACCGGAGTTAATCTCCTTAATTTTTCTCTCTTCCTCGGTCGCATCCTTAAACTCCGTAATGCAGCGGAAGCTGCCGTCGTCATTTCTTATAATGCGTCCGTAGTGCGCCGCGTCGTCAAGCACAGCCGATATAACCGTGGCGCTGTTTCCGTTTGCCCTGTGGTACTCCACCGCCGCGCGCACCGTCTCCGGGCGGATAAGCGGTATGTCGCCGTTGAGCACAACCACTGTGCCGTTCTCGTTTTCAAAGATATCCTTTGTCATCATAACGGCGTGACCCGTGCCGAGGCATTTCTCCTGGACGGCATATAGCCTGTCCTGCCCCATGGTTTTTATGACATTCTCCCTGTCATGCCCCACAACGGTCACAATTTTGCCGCCGCCTGCTTTTTCGCACGCGTCATAAACCCAGTGCAAAATCGGTTTTGAGCAGATTTTGTGAAGAACCTTTATCCTGTCGGACTTCATTCTCGTGCCCATTCCCGCAGCAAGAATAATAGCAGAAAAATCTTCCAAATATAGCACTCCCCTTTTATATACTTTTCATGTAAATATTATTTTACAACAAACACTTACTATTTTATAGTTTTTTCAACTATTTTTCAAGTGTATTTTTCAAAAAGATACTATTTTTATTGATTATCACAAAAAATTGCTTGCAGAATAAAAGATTTGTACAGTGGGAATAATTTTTGTATAGACAACAGAAGTCAATTCGAGCAAAAACTTACAACCCCTCAGTCAGATGGTTGAGTTTTATTTTATTAACAAAAAATAAAACTCAACATCCTGACAGCTCCCCTGTGCAAGGGGAGCTGTCAGCGTGTTTATATTATTTTAATAAAGATAATATAAATACGCTGACTGAGGGGATGTAAAAACCGGCGGTTCGAACTCTATCTGTCTAATCAATCCGGGGGTGTTCTTATCTTGATTAACAAAGTTGAAATCTGCGGCGTAAACACATCTAAACTGCCCGTGCTCACCAATGAAGAAAAAGAAAAACTCTTTGAAAGAATAAAAAAAGGCGACAAAACCGCCAGAGAGGAATTTGTCCGCGGCAATCTGCGGCTTGTGCTGTCCGTTATTCAGCGTTTCAACAACCGCGGCGAATGTGCGGACGATTTGTTTCAGGTAGGCTGCATAGGTCTTATGAAATCAATAGACAATTTTGACACAAGTCAGGGGGTAAAATTTTCTACCTACGCCGTGCCGATGATCATTGGTGAGATACGGCGTTATCTGCGCGACAACAACTCGGTACGTGTGAGCAGATCGCTGCGCGACACCGCCTACAAGGCGCTTATGGCAAAAGAAAAGCTCACCAGAGAAAACGAAAAAGAACCCACTGTTGCCGATATTGCCAAGGAAATAGGCGTGAAGAAAGAGGACGTCGTTTTTGCACTGGACGCCATAGCCGACCCGATATCTCTGTACGAACCGGTCTACAACGACGGCGCGGACGCAATTTTTGTGATGGATCAGTTAGGTGACGAAAAAAACACCGACGAAAACTGGATAGAAGAAATAAGCCTGAAAGAGGCGATTAAAAAACTCGGCAGCAGAGAGCGGCATATATTAAATCTGCGTTTCTTCAAGGGCAGAACGCAAATGGAAGTATCCGAGGAACTGGGCATAAGTCAGGCACAGGTATCAAGACTCGAAAAAAGCGCGCTGGGGCACATGAGAAAATACATTTGATGTTATTTAAAAAACGCAAAAATTATGCACCGCCCGACAATATATTTCCCTGCCGCCGCAAAAAGTTTCCGTAACAGAAATGCAGCTTGTGTAAATAAATATAATGAAAACTGTTGATTTTTTTCAGAGGATAATATATAATAAGTGGTACGAGAGGGAGTGATTGTTTTGAATACGGATATCTGGTACATTATGCACAATGCGCGTAAAGTTGCATCTGTGAGAAAAAATGGATTATGTAAAATCTATTTCTCTACTTTTATGCCATATAATCTGTATTTGGAAGAATCCGATGATATCGACGATAGAATATGCAATTTGAATAGTTTTTACAACTGGTGCGCCTCTCGTGTTTTGTCGCTGGATAGAAAATTTGCCAAGGAGATATTAAACAGTATAGGAGCAAAACAAGCGACAACTGACAAAGATAGGGCTGAAATAGCTCTCTCCTATCATTGCGAGAGGCTGCACAATATGCAGTAAAAGCGATAGGACTAAATCAAATATCCCGGGTGAATGAAAACATATTCCGAGGCGATACCCAAAAATACGATATGTTCAACAAAAGATTAAATATATTAAAAGAAACATTATAGACGATGCGAAAGCGTCGTCTTTTTGTTATGAACCGAGCAGGCAATGCGTGTTCGAGTCTCGTTTGCCTAACGTTGAAATTGCCGGCTGTTATCAAAAAACGCAATATACTCTTGATTTCTGATATCATATATGCTATAATGATATCAGAAAGGATGGATGATATATGAAACTCTGGGGCGGAAGATTCTCCAAAAACACAGACAGCGAAGTAAACGATTTTAACTCGTCAATACGATTTGACGCGCGGATGTACCGCCAGGATATACGCGGCAGCATTGCCCACGCAACCATGCTCGGCAAGGTCGGCGTCATATCCGAGGACGACAGCAAACTGATAGTGAAAACTCTCGGCGAGATACTCGATGACATCGAAGCAGGCAAGGTTGAATTCACCGAAGACGCCGAAGACATACATATGAACATAGAGACGATACTCATATCGCGCATAGGCGACGTGGGCAAAAGACTGCACACGGGGCGAAGCCGCAACGACCAGGTTGCGCTCGACATAAGGATGTACTTAAAGGACGAGATAAAAGAGATAAGAAAAATGCTTGTTTCGCTGGAGTGCACTCTCATAAAGGCTGCCAAGGAAAACCTTGACACCGTGATGCCGGGCTACACTCATCTGCAAAAAGCCCAGCCGATAACCCTTGCCCACCACGCCATGGCATACTTTGAAATGTTCAAGCGCGACATAGGCAGGCTGGACGACTGTTACAGGCGCACAAACATCATGCCTCTCGGCTCCGG
>CAJLYL010000047.1 GCA_905210855.1 uncultured Clostridia bacterium | reverse complement strand
ATGAAGATTATCGACTTGCCCTCGTCTCTGAGCTGCTCGGCTATTTTGTAGAGTCCCTCGCACTCCCTCTTGGAGAGCGCCGCCGTGGGTTCGTCCATGATGATTATCTCTGCGTGGGTTGATATTGCCTTTGCAATTTCTACAACCTGCTGCTCGGCTACCGTTAGGTTGCCCATACTTGCCCTGGGGTCAATGTCACTGCCGATGTGCTCAAGCAGTTCTTTAGCTTCGGCGTGCATACGGTTCCAGTCTATTGTTCTGAACTTGGTCATTTTTTCGTGACCGATAAATATGTTCTCCGTAACGCTTAGGTACGGATAAGTGGTTCCGTGCTGATATATCGCCGCTATGCTGCAATTCTGCGCATCCTTCGGGTTCTTAAACGATACCTTCTCGCCTTTGAGATATATCTCTCCTTCTTCGGGGATATGTACTCCGGTTATCACCTTGATAAAAGTGGATTTTCCGGCACCGTTCTCGCCCATCAGTGCATGAATTTCGCCTTTTTTCAACTGAAAATGCACATTGTCCAGAGCCTTGACGCCCGGGAAGATTTTCGTGATTCCTTTCAGTTCAAGAATATAATCAGACACCTTCATCATTCCTTTCGCAAGTTTTTTCCGTTTCACTTTCTGATATTATTCTACATTAATTTCGATTGTCAATCAATGTTCAAAAATGAAAAGACGATGTGTTTTTTTGAAAAGGTTGATGTGATTTTTTGAATTTTGACATTAAAAAATCCGATATAAAGCTTGAAAAATTCCAAACCTTATATCGGATTAAACTTTTGATTACTTTAACAGTTTTTAAAAATTAACCCACCATCTCATCGGGATCATCATAAGCGGTTCGTGCCGGAATAACCCAAATCATCTGGGTGCTCTCGTCCCATTCAACGCGGCAATCCAGCGCGTCTGTTATATCACGAAGCTTAAAATAGTTGTTGTCATTGATATTAAAGCAGGTCGCTTTAATCGGCACACCGTCAAGCGTCAAAAATGCCGATGACGAATAAGCTGTTCTCTCCACGCCGTCGCCCGGTGTTAATTCACCGCCGGCGGGTGTGTAATCATAAAAGCTGAGCATATCGATAGAATTTGTTGCGCCGTCGTACTTAACATCAAAGCCTTTAATTGTTCCGTCAAGTATTTCCGCAATATCCCTGAGCTTGAAGTAGTTGTTGTCGTCAATGTTGTATGCGACAGTGTTAAATCTGCGGCCCTCCAGGCAAACCGTCTGCGTTTTGGCAACAGAGTTTTTGCTGAAGCCGTTTCCGGGATAATAAGTAAACGTATCGTGCTGATCATCCTCATGAACCAGGTAGCGAATCTCTCCGTTGTAGAAAATGGTATAGATTTTGCCTGTTATAATCCAAGGCTCTATGTCGTTAGGGTCTATTCCGGGAATATCCCTCATATCCTCGTCGCGGTCGAAAGAAAATTCTTCAATGCCGTATACGTTTACCCAGTCTCTGTCATTTATTGTGTTGATATCGCCGTTGTTGGAGCGAACCCACGCGCCGTACTCCGACATCTTGTTCTCATCAACATTGATATATCCGAAATGATATGCTTTCAGCTTTGCAATTCCCTCGGCAGAGTATGTCAGCGCACCCAACGCACTCCATGCCGTATCCACGGACAAAACGCCGATAGGCGCACCGAGCAGTGCGGTGTCCGCCGCGGACAGGGTTTTGGTGAATTCATCAAGTTTGCTTGTCGGGATGTAGCATATCTTCGAGTTGAACCAGATTTTTGAATTGGTTCCGTCATAGTTCATGTCGATAACATCGATTGCCGCGCCCTTTTTAACAGCACCCGTAACCGAAGAACCGTCGGATATGTCACAGTCAACAGCCGCTATCGCCTTGTATTGGGTTGTCGGTTTTTCGGTGTTTGCGCGCTGCATATTTACATACTTCGCGTCAACATAATAAAGACCTTTTTTATAGTAAATTTGATAATGACCGTTTTGCGGATTGGCGTCTACTATCTGAACCGACTGATTGATTTTTATAACGCCCGATTTTACATAATCCGTATTATCGGGAGTGGTCTTAACCATCAAAAGGCCTGTTGCCTTGCCCACCGCCTGAATCTGCGGAGGCGTTGACACCTGGTTGTTAATGTCTAAGATATAGCAGTTCTGTCTCGGAAGGAAATATACAGCCGGCTTCCAACTTGTGAAAGCAGTACCGTCCTTCTCACCGCACTGTCTGATTGAGCCGCGCGTTTCGTCAACACCGCCGTCGCTCCACACTGCAACCCACTTCTCGTTGTAGGCAACAACTTCAAATTCACTTGTCGTTGTGGCATAAAATGCTGTGTTGGCGTTTGCCTCGGTTCTGCTGTTTTCTCCGAAAATCGGCGCATAGCCTATTTCTCTCAGCTCGTCAAGTCTTTTGGAATGATAGTTAATAGGCGGATTGCCGGGATAGAATGACGCCTTTACCGAACCGATTTTTCCCTCATCGCCTATATGTACGATAGCCATTCCCACAAGCGGCAGTGATGACGGACGGGAGTGTCTTACCCACTCAGTCGGCACTTTGGCATAAAAATTCCATTCCTGTCCCTCGGTGGTTTTGCTTCCGCCGTAGATGTAATCAGAGAGAAATGTCATCTCTATTGCGTGCGAATACTTGTCGGTATCGGAAGCTGCCCACTGTTTGTTTAAATCCTTTTCAACAGCCGCACCGGCTCCGAGTATCGGTTCAGTTTCACGGGCTGTTGTGTAAGCAAGGACATATCCGACCGTGCCGTCGGAGAGCTGAATTTTATGAAATTTCCTGTTGTCCTCTCCTACTACATAAGCCTCAAGGACCGTCACAGCTGTTCCTTTGCTTATCTCACTCACGCCGCCGGAATAAGTGGCGTTCTTTGTAACCATTACGGTGCCGCCGTACACAACATAGGCAGTATCGCCTGCCTTAATGTCGTCTGCGGCAAGTGCAACAGTGCAAAACAGCGCCAATGCGCAAAGCACTGCCGGCAAAATTTTCTTCAACACAATAACTCCTCCTTAATTTTTTAATTTATCAGAATTTGTACACTACAATAATTATATACCATATCAATGCAATATGCAAGCTAATTTTTAACTATATATTCAAGCTTTTTATGCTTAAATTATCAATTATTCCGCAAACAGTGCCTTGGCAAAATCATCGGAATCGAAAGTTTGCAGGTCATCTATACCCTCGCCCACTCCGATAAGTTTTACCGGAATGCCCTCCTCATGCGCTATGGCGAGCACTATGCCGCCGCGCGCGCTGCCGTCGAGCTTGGTAAGGATGATTCCCGATATATCCGCGCTCTCGCGGAAAAGCTTAACCTGGCTGACTGCATTCTGACCCGTTGTGGCGTCGAGCACAAGCAGGGTTTCCTTGGAGCAGCCGGGGAGCTCCCTCTCCATAACGCGGAAAATCTTGTTCAGTTCGTCCATGAGGTTCTTTTTGTTGTGCAGTCTGCCGGCGGTATCGAGAATAATTATATCCGCGCCGCGCGCCTTAGCCGCGGTTATTGTGTCGAACAACACTGCCGCCGGGGCTGCACCCTCGCGGTGACGGACAATGTCTATGCCCGACCTGTCCGCCCATATCTGCAATTGGTCTATTGCCGCCGCGCGGAAAGTATCCGCCGCGCCGAGGATGACTTTTTTGCCCTGCGCCTTGTAACGCGCCGCCATTTTGCCTATTGAGGTGGTCTTACCCACTCCGTTTACGCCGATTACCATAATTACGGACGGCGTGGTGTCGAGCCTCATTGCGGTGTCGTTTGCGCTTAGGATATCCGAAATGATTCGCTCAATCTCAGCCTTAACTTCGCTCGGCTCTTTTATGTGGTTTTCCCTGACGGATTCGCGCAGTCTGCCGACGATATATGTGGAGGTCTCCACGCCCACATCGGCGAGAATAAGCGCCTCTTCGAGTTCCTCAAACAGCTCCTCGTCAATCTTTGTGAACATCTTAAGCACGGAGTCTATTTTGTCGTTAAAGGATTTCCTTGTCTTTTCCAATCCGCTTATAAGACGGGTGAAAAAGCCTTTTTTCGCCGACGGTTTCTCGGCGAGCGATTCCGTCGCGGCGCTCTCCGCTTCGCTGTCGGTTTCCGTCTCCGCCGGTTCTTCCGAAAAGCCTTCGTTATCCTCAGCCAACGCCTCGGGCATTTTCTCGGCTTTTTTCTCCTTTTCCGATGTTTCACCGACAATCGTCTCATCGGCGGTCTCGTCCGCGCCGTGCTCATCTGTCGGTTCGTCAGCAGACGGGCATAGCTCTGCCCCGTCTGCCGGTGGAATCCCGATTTCCTCAAAGGGTTCCTCGGCTTCCGCCGTTTCCGCCTTTTCCGCCTCCGCCGCGTCTGCCGTTTCTTCAATTATCTCTACATTATCATTTTTCGATGTTTTTTCCTCATCGGCATTGTTTTTTCCGAACCACCGTCCGAATGTGTCTTTAAGCCCCATCTGCGCTGTATTCCTCCAAATCTTCAAATTTTAGTTTAAGCAGCTTTGATATACCCTTCTCCTGCATGGTTACGCCGTACATGATGTCCGCCGCCTCCATCGTACCTCGCCTGTGGGTCACCACGATAAACTGCGTTTTTTTGCTGTATTTGCGTATATAATCGGCAAAGCGATACACGTTGTTATCGTCGAGCGCCGCCTCCACCTCGTCGAGTATGCAAAACGGCGTCGGGCGAACCTCAAGCACGGAGAACAGCAGCGCTATCGCCGAGAGCGCCCTCTCTCCGCCGGAGAGCGCCATCATGTTTTGCAGTTTTTTGCCCGGTGGCTGCACCTCTATCTCAATGCCGCTCTCAAGCACATTGTCCGGTTCGTTGAGCGACAGAGAGCCGACACCACCGCCGAACAGTGCGGCAAAGGTTTCGTTGAACTTGCGTTTGATTATATCAAAACTTTCGTTAAACTGCTTGACCATGACGGTCTGCATCTCGCGGATTATCTGCTCGAGTTTCTCCTTGGTTTCGTCAAGGTCTTTTTTCTGCTCGGTGAGATAATCGAACCTCTCCTTGACCTCCTTGTACTGCTCTATCGAGTCAATATTTATGTTGCCGAGCGCCTTTATCTGCGAGCGGAGCGACGCCGCCTCTCTCTGCGCCTCGGTCATGTTGAAGTCGGTCTTTTTAAACTCGAGCGCCGTGTTGTAAGTTAGCTCATAGTCATCCCACAGCTTGGAAATAACCGCCTCGGTGTCCGATTCGATTTTGGCATTTTTGCTCTCAAGGCGCACCGTCTCCTGCTGAAGGTCATATATAACGGCATTCTGCGATTTCAGCTCCTGCTGAAGCTCCTTGAGCCGTCGGCTGCCGTCGTCATAGCTTTTTTGTCCCTCTTCAACCTGTCGTTGCAAATCCTCGGTGCCGCTTTTTGCCGCCTTTATCCTCTCGCCGAGCGATTCTATCTCCGCCGATATAGCCTCATTAGCCTTTTTGGTGTTCTCTATATCCTCAAGCTTTGCGGCATGCTCCCTGAGATATCCCTCTTTGTCCGCCGCGGCGGAATCGATTTTCTCGCGAATCATGCGCACCTCGTTATCGGACGAGCCGAGGGTGATTTTGGTCTCGGTAATCTGCGCGGCAAGCTTTTCGCGGTCATCGGCAAGGCTTTCCCCCTCCGATTCCGCTTTGTCAAGCGCGGTTCGGATTTCCTTGATTTTTTCCTCACGCGACATGATTTCCTCTTTGAACACAGCTTTTTGCTTATCTATATCCGCTATCTCGCTGACGATATCTCCGCGCTCGTTGGTTATGAGCTCAATGCTGCGCTCAGTCTCGGCAAGCAGCCTTTCGTCGGACGTGACAAGCGACTGCAAACGAACCTGCTCGTGCTCGCAGGCACGCATGGAATCCTCTATCTTTTGCTTTCTGTCCGCCATATCGTTTATCTGCGATTTATAGCCGACTATCTTGTCATCTGTCCTGTCCGCCTGCTTCTGCATTTTGTCAACCTCTGCGGACATGAGCTCAATATCCCTTGCGCGGCTGAGCAGGCTTTGATTTTTGCCTATGCTTCCGCCCGTCATGGAGCCGCCGGGATTGAGCAGCTGACCGTCGAGGGTGACTATTCTCATCTTAAATCCGTTTCTGCGCGCCATATCGGCGGCGTTGTCAATGTTGTCGGCAATGACCGTCCTGCCGAGGAGACTCCTGAATATGCCGTCATATCGGCTGTCGCACGAGATTAGCTCGGAGGCGATTCCCACATATCCGCGCTCGCCCTTCGGCGGATTTTTCATCACCTCGCCCCTGACCGAGGTAATCGGCAAAAATGTTGCTCTGCCAACCTTGTTTGCCTTGAGGTAAGCGATACATTCCTTTGCAACGCCCTCATTTTCAACAACTATATTTTGCAGTGCGCCGCCGAGAGCAATCTCAACGGCAGTCATGTATTCATCCTCCACGGTGAGCAGCTTTGACACAACTCCGTGTACTCCGCCCATGCCGCGGTTAAGTATCGACTTAACGCTCTTTGCGTAGCCCTCGTAGCCCTTTTCAAGGTCGCGCAGCACGTTTATCCGCGAGCGTTTCTCATTGAGGACAGATACAAGCTCATTCTGCGCGCGTTTAGCCTCATCAAGCTTTGAAGCAACGGCAAAATACTCTGTCTTGAGCTTTTCCATGTCATCGGCGCATTTTTTCTTTGCCGCGCGGTTGTCCTCATCAGCTTTGCGCAGTTTTTCAAGATTCGCTTTGATTTCACCGCTCTTAGTGCGCTTATTCTCCAAATCCGACTTAAGGCTGTCATGCCTCTCGTCAAAATTCTTCAACAGCACGTCCATGCTCGACGACTTCGCCTTTACGGAGGATATTTCGCCGAGAAGCGACACTATCTCCGACTTCATATCCTCGGTCTCTGCAAGTCGGGCGGCGATTTTTTCATCCGCCTCGGCAAGGCTCTTTGCCAGTTCCTCCGCTTTTTTGCGCGTGTCGGCGCGGCTGCTGTCAATGGCGGTTATGCTGTCTTTGAGCGCGGCAATTCTCTCACCGCACTGCGCCGCCCTCTCCTCGAGAGAGTTTTTCTCCGCAATCCAGCGTTCAATGTTTGCCTCATTGTTCTTGCAGTCGTTTTTCAAAATCTCTGTTCTGCTCTCAAGGCTGCCGCTGTCTTTTTCCAAGGCAAATGATTTTTCGCGCACGGAATTCACATATTCGTTGAGCTGCGACAGCTCTGTCGTCTTGAGGTCTATGCCATTTTCTATGGCGGCAAGTTTCTCTTTTTCGCGGTTAAGATGGTCAAAGGCAATTTTGAAATTGCGCTGCCCCTCTGCCAGAGTTTCGCGCTGCTTGTCAATGTTTCTGACAGATATGTTAATATCAAGTCCCTTTAGCTGTTCTCTGAGATCAAGATATTTTCGCGCCTTTTTCGACTGTGTCTCGAGCGGCGTCACCTGATCGGCAAGCGCGGTGATAAGATCCTTTATCCGCAGCAGATTGTCATCCGCGGCAAGGAGTTTTTTCTCCGCCTCCGCCTTGCGGTATTTATACTTTGTGATACCCGACGCTTCCTCGAAAATATGGCGTCTCTCCTCTGCTTTTGACGACAGAATCTGATCTATCTTGCCCTGCCCTATGACGGAATAACCCTCTCTGCCGAGACCAGTATCCATAAAAAGTTCGTGAATATCGCGCAGTCTGCACGGCGCGTTGTTTATGCGATATTCGCTGTCGCCGCTGCGGTGGAGTTTTCGCGTTACCTTGATTTCCTCCGCATCGGAATTGAACATACCGTCCTTATTGTCAAAGGTAATTGACACCTGGGCAAAACCCATAGGAGAGCGTTTCTGAGTGCCGGCAAATATGATATCTTCCATTTTGCTGCCGCGCAGACTCTTAACGCTCTGCTCGCCGAGCACCCACCTTATGGCGTCCGAAACATTGCTCTTGCCGCTGCCGTTTGGCCCGACAATGGCTGTGATGCCCTGACCGAATTCGAGGTCTATTTTATCCGCAAAGGATTTGAATCCGTTAATCTCTATACCTTTTAAGTACACCGTTACACCTCTTTACAAAAAATAAATCCAATGTAATGATAACACATTTATTCGTATATATCAACCGTTTTGTCCAAAATTGATATATGTTTGGAGTCAAGCGACGAATCCGCGGTCACTTTGAGCCGCATTGAATACTTTTGGCGAAAATATCCTTTGTTTACGCCCCTGTGACCCACGGCGGCAGACACAAGCGACGGGCAAACAGCCACAGTCAGCTCCGTCTGCGGCAGACTAAAGTTATTCTCTATACAGTCTCTTATAATCCGCCCCGTGACAAGTTCTCTCAGTGCCGCATGATACGGGCCTTTTACCGTGTTTTCGTTTATATTGTCCGTAGTTTGCAGTCCCATGCGTATTATGCAGATATGGCTTCGCTCAAACATCTTTACAAGCTTTGCGCACAGTTCAACCGTTTCTTCAAGAGTGAACGGCGTATATTCGCCTTTTTCATACATATCATTAAGCTTTGTGTCCTCCACCACAAGCGTGGGATAAATGCGCACGCAGTCCGGCGCAAGCGAGATGAGGTCTGCGGCGGTTTTAACCGATTTTTCCGCTGTGTCGCCCGGCAGACCGGTCATCATCTGCAAACCGAGCTTCATGCCGTGCGCGCGGATAAGCGCGGCGGATTTTTTCACATCATCATATGTATGTCCCCTTGCGCTTAGGCGCAGCACCTCATCATCCGTGGACTGCACACCCAGCTCTATGACAGACATTCCGTAACGTGACAGCATATCGAGTATTTCATCATTTATGCAGTCGGGCCGTGTGGAACAGCGTATTGCGTCAATTCTGCCCGACTCAAGGTATTCATGGGCAAGTTTCATCAGTTCCTCCTGCCGCGAAAAATCTATCGCGGTGAAACTGCCGCCGAAAAAAGCTATCTCTATGTATGCGCCGTCTCTGCCGACGGCAGAGTTTATTGAACCGAGGTGAGACTCCACAGTCTCTCTGATGCCCGACAGATCGTCCGTCTCATCCACACCGGTTATTTTACGCTGATTGCAGAAAACGCAGTCGTGCGGACAACCCCTGTGCGGCACAAATATCGGTATATGAAATATTCTTTTACTCATCCTTTGCTCCTGACAAAAAATCCGCAGAAATTTTCTGCGGATTTTTTCAATTTAATAGATAAACAATGCAAGCCAGTCAAACCAATCGCATCACAGGGAAGATAGTTCCGATATTTTAAAATATCTATGCTTCTTTTTTGTGGTGCGCCGCAGATTTTGCCCGTGTCCTCGCGGCAGACTTCGGCAAAAAAGTCTTTTTGCCGTCTACCATCGACTTGGTTATAACGCATTTTTTAAGCGTCGGGTCGGACGGAGCCTCATACATGATGTCGCTCATGGTCTCCTCCATGATGGCGCGCAATCCCCTTGCGCCCGTTTTGCGCTCAATAGCCTTTTCGGCAACCGCGTTGAGCGCGGCGTCATCAAACTCCAGCTTTACATCGTCCATCTGCAAAAGCTTTGCATACTGCTTTGTGAGTGCATTTTTCGGCTCGGTAAGAATCTTGACAAGTGCGTCCTTATCGAGATCGTCCAGCGTGACTATAACGCTGAGTCTGCCGATAAACTCCGGTATAAGACCGTATTTCATAAGATCCTGCGGCTGAACCTGAGCTATGATATCGCCGATGTTCTTCTCTTCCTTAGACGCAATCTCCGCGCCGAATCCAAGAGATTTTTTGCCCACACGCTGATCTATAATCTTCTCTATTCCGTCAAACGCACCGCCGCAGATGAACAGAATGTTGGTAGTGTCTATCTGTATGCACTCCTGCTGGGGGTGTTTTCTGCCGCCCTGGGGCGGAACAGAGGCAACGGTGCCCTCAAGAATCTTGAGCAGAGCCTGCTGCACACCCTCGCCGCTGACATCACGGGTTATGGACATATTCTCGCCTTTGCGCGAGATTTTGTCTATTTCATCAACATATATAATGCCCTTTTCCGCGCGCGCTATGTCATAATCCGCCGCTTGAATCAGCTTGAGGAGAATGTTTTCCACATCTTCGCCGACATAGCCCGCCTCGGTGAGCGATGTGGCGTCGGCTATGGCGAAAGGCACATCTATAATCCTTGCCAGGGTCTGTGCGAGCAGAGTTTTGCCGGAGCCGGTCGGCCCGAGCATCATTATGTTGCTCTTTTGAATCTCTACGCCGTCGTCACTCTTGGCATCGCTGTTTATGCGCTTGTAGTGGTTATACACCGCTATGGCAAGGCTCTTTTTTGCCCTGTCCTGACCGACAACATATTCATCGAGAACCGCCTTTATCTCAGACGGTTTCGGCAGAGTTGCCAAATCATGCGGTTCGTGCTGAGGATAGTCCTCAAAATCATTATCGAGGATTTCGTTGCATATCTCAACACATTCGTTGCATATATAAATTCCCGAATCGGGGCCTGCTATCATTCTGTCTACCATGTCCTGCCGCTTGCCGCAGAAGGAACAGGTTATTACATCAATATCCTTGCTCATTGAATACCCCCTTACTTTCTCTTTTCGATAACCTCGTCAATAAGACCGTATTCCTTTGCCGCAGCTGCCGAAAGGAAATTATCCCTGTCGGTATCGACAACGATTTTCTCATACGGCTGACCGGTTCTTTCGCTGAGAATTCTGTTAAGTTTTTCTTTGGTTGCCACAATATGCTCCGCATGAATCTGCATATCGCTTGCCTGACCCTGCATACCGCCGAGCGGCTGATGAATCATAATTTCGCTGTTTGGCAGCGCGTATCTCTTGCCCTTTGCCCCTGCTGTGAGCAAAAATGCGCCCATAGAAGCCGCCATGCCCACGCATATGGTAGACACATCGCACTTGATATACTGCATGGTGTCGAATATCGCCATGCCTGCGGTTACAGAACCCCCGGGGCTGTTGATATACAGGCTGATGTCCTTGTCGGGGTCTTCTCCCTCAAGAAAAAGAAGTTCTGCCACAACAATGCTTGCCGACGCGTCGTTAACCTCGCCGTCCAAAAATACGATACGGTCTTTCAAAAGTCTTGAGTAAATGTCAAAGGAGCGCTCTCCCCTGTTTGTCTGCTCTATTACCATAGGTACTAAGCTCATAAATCAATTCCTCCAGTCATATATATTTGTCGCTTGAAAACAGAGCCAAGCACAGCTATGCGTGCTTGGCATTTTTCAAAAATGATTATTTATCTTCTTTATCCTCTGTCTTCTTCTTTCTTGTTGTCTTCTTCGCCGGCTCGTCTTTTGATTCGGCGGCTTTCTTGGCAGTTTTCTTTGCCGGTTTCTTCTCTGATTCTTCGGTATCGTCGGCCTTCTTTGTGCCCTTTCTTGCTTTCTTCTCCTTAGCGGATTCTGTCACAAGTTTAACAGCTTTTCTCGTCTTTATCTCAGCCGCAAGGCTTTCTTTTTCAGCATCGCCGATGAGGGTCTTAACTTTGTCTATCTCCATGTTGTAAGCTTCTGCCATCTTCTTAAGCTCGTCTTCGATCTCATCCTCGTTTACTTCAATGTTCTCTTTCTTAGCAATTGCCTCAAGTACAAGATTCATCTTGACCTGCTCCGCAGCCTGATCCTTGAACTGCTCCTTGAAAGCATCCACCGTAGAGCCGGTAATCTTCATGTACTGCTCAAGATTCATGCCCTGAGCCGAGAGACGATAGTCAAAATCCCTGAGCATATCGTCAAGCCTTACATCTACCATGCAGTCGGGAATATCAACCGTGGCGTTCTTGGTAACCTCGGCGAGAACACTGTTCTCAAACTCAGCCTTGGTTCTCTCCTCGTTTGCCTTATCGAGTTTATCCTTAATGTCTTTTTTGTATTCATCGAATGTATCAAACTCCGAAACATCCTTGGCAAAATCGTCGTTAAGCTCGGGGAGTTCCTCCTCGTTAATCTCCTTAACTGTTACTTTGAATGTTGCGTCCTTGCCCTTGAGCTCATCACTGTGATAATCCTCGGGGAACTTCACGTTAACCTCGGTCTCCTTGCCGATTTCCGCGCCGACAAGACCGTCCTCAAAACCGGGGATAAAGCTACCGCTGCCGATAACGAGCGTGTAGTCCTCTGCCTTGCCGCCGTCAAATGGCTTGCCGTCCACAAAGCCTTCAAAATCAATAACGGTGGAATCACCCATCTTTACGGCTCTGTCCTCAACGGGAATCATGCGCGCGTTTTTGCTCTGATCAGCCTTTATCTGCTTCTCGATATCCTCGTCCTTGGTTTCGTAAACGTTCTTTTCCACCTTTACGCCGAGGTACTCGCCGAGCTCAACCTCGGGCTTGGTGGTAACGGTTGCCGTAATGACGGTTTCCTTGCCCTGGCCGATTTCCTCAATGTCTATCTCGGGGCGCTCAACAGGCTCTATGCCTGCTTCCTTAACGGCAAATTCATATGCGTCCGGGCACACAAAGTTGATTGCGTCCTCATAGAACACGCCCTCGCCGTAATATCTTTCAACAAGGTGTCTCGGAGCCTTGCCTTTTCTGAATCCCGGAATGTTTATGTACTTAACATTCTTTTTGTAGGATTTGTTCATGGCGTCCTCGAAAGCTGCCTTGTCAATTTCGATTGTGAGCTTAACTTTATTTTTGTCAAGCTGTTCGTTTTTTATTAACTTCATTTGTAGGTTCCCCCATTTCAAAAAATTCCACTTAATATTATACCAAATTTTCGGGTAAAATTTCAATGACTTTTGTACCTAAAAATCCAGATTGCATGGCTCAAAATTCATAAAATCCGACGAGACAAGTCTGTATTTTATCCCGTCAGCCTCACCGCAAAACGCATTTGCACACGCAGCTCCGTGCAGATGACCGTAAATGCATTTTGTGATGCCGTATTCCTTCAATACCGCAGCTATCCCCTCATCTGCCGTGCCTCCGCCCGTAACCGGCGGATAATGCAGAACCGCAATGCGTTCAAAATCACTCCTGCCGCTTTGCACGATGTTCTTGAGCATATGCTGTGCCGAGAGAGTGAGCCTTCCAAGTTCGCGTTCATACATCTTTACGTCGGCCGCGCCAAAATTATCCGATGACGGAAGAGTCCAGCCTCGGGTGCCGCATATTGCGTAGTTTTCAACCAAAAAGCTGTTGTTGTGCAGAAATGCCATCGTTTCAAATCCGTTTTCGTCAAGATAGGCGTTCATTTTTGTAACGCTCTCCCACCAATAATCGTGATTGCCCTTTGATATAATCTTGCGCCCGGATAGGCGGTTTATAAAATCAAAATCCGCGCCGCACTGCGCAAGATACATTGCCCAGGAGACATCGCCGCCTATGAGCAC
>CAJLYL010000046.1 GCA_905210855.1 uncultured Clostridia bacterium | reverse complement strand
TTACGGGGCGATGAAAACATCGCCCCGTAACGCCCCAAACCGAGTATTCAACAAAACGGCGGACATGAGGGTCAGGCAGGCGGATAATTTTCGCGCTCTGCTTGTCCACACGCATAATTAATTATGTAAACCAATTTCGCCGAAATGTGCAAAAAAATGTCCTTTTTTCACTTTTTATTCACATCAAAAAGCCCAAAAACACAAGTTATACACAAAGTTATCCACATTGTCCACATTTTCGGTTTCAAAAATATTGCGAAAATGTAAACTTGAAAATTGTTCGCAAATGAATTATAATAATCAAAAAAAGAATAACAAGGGGGAAAGCTTATGATAAACCTGACCACACCGCTTACATATGACAAGATAAAAAATCTGCGCGCCGGCGATTCCGTGACGATAACCGGCACAGTATACACGGGCAGAGACGCCGCCCACAAGAGAATGTGCGCCGCGCTTGACGAGGGCAAGCCGCTGCCATTTGATGTGAACGGCGCGGTGATATATTATGTCGGTCCGTGCCCTTGCTCCGACGACAGGGTGATAGGCTCCTGCGGTCCGACAACCAGCTACCGCATGGACGCGTATGCGCCGCGGCTCATTCGACTTGGTTTGCGCGGAATGATAGGCAAGGGCGCGCGCAATGACGAGGTGAAAAACGCAATCGCCGGGTGCGGAGCGGTGTATTTCGGCGCGATAGGCGGCGCAGGGGCGCTGCTTGCGCATCATGTGGTGTCGAGCGAGGTTATCGCATATGAGGATTTGGGCACCGAGGCGGTGCGCCGTCTGGAGGTAAAGGATTTTCCGGTTACAGTGGTGATAGACGTCCAGGGGAATGATTTGTACCGGACGGGGAGAGAAAAGTGGAAAGCGGAGGATTAATGAGCTGTGCGGAATCGGCGTTGTTTTGACAACTCGTGTGTCGGTTCGTGACATATGTTGTGTATCTGCCCGGCACGCAGCCGCTATGGCACTCGCTGACACACACCATATGCTCCGAACTTTTTGCACATTGCTGCCAACCGCCTACACGGTTTTGGGGCGGCGGCTTCTGCGATGCCTGCGCGGCTTGATATATATCTTGCTGAGCTGCCTGCGGCTCACGCCATGGACGGATTTTGTTACGCAGAATTTGCCGTCGTCGGCATTCGCCACACGAAATTTGACCAGAAAATCTCCGTGCTGCGGACACTTGCCGACAGATACAAACTCATCGCCGCGTTTGGCGAGCGGACTCATGGCAAGCGCGGCGGCGCAGTCGGGACATTTTGTGCGGATGATGCGCTTGTCCTTTAATGCCTCGGCAAAGCTGGCGTAGCCGTCAAATGTGGTTCCTGCCCCGTCGCTCATCGAAATATTGCTGATGTACAGGCTGCGCTCGTCATATGCCGCCATGCCTGCCGTCACGTTGAGTCTGGACAGGATTTTTGCGGTGTAGTATGCGTCATTGAGCGCGTCGTGCCTGTCGCGCACGGTCTCTATGCCGAAGTAATCCACGGCAAAATCTATCGAATACTGCCTGCCCTTATTCTCGGTCTGCTGATTAAAAATGCACTGGGCGTTATAGCTTTTCGGCAGCCACGACGAATCGAGCGAAAAATAGCGCAGATTGTCGCGCAGCATGGGCATATCGTTAGGGCCCCATGTAAACAGTATGCTGTCATCGCCGCACCAGGTTCGGAATCTGTTTACGGCGGTTTCCAGCGAAACGCCGTGTTTCAGTTCTTTTTGGGTAATTCCGGTCACTTTTTTTACCATATAGTGCATCACCGTGTATTCGCGCGGCGCAATTTTCACCTCAAATTCATCGGAAATTTCGCCGTCGGGAGACAGGCGCACCGCGCCTATTTGTATCACTTCGCCGGTGAGGCGTACGCCTGCGCGGCACTTTGTATGTTTTTTGTCAAATGGCTGATTCCATTCCATATCAACCGCTATATAATCCATTGTTCCACCAACTTTCTAATCGGATATCAGCTATCCGAACAATATATTATCACATTTTTCGAAATAATGCAACATAAGCCGCAAAACCTTTTTGCGAGGTATCGGCATAGTACACAAACCGCGCAGCTGCTGATTGACAAGCTTTTTTTAATATGTTATATTTAGTACAATGGAGTGGTAACATGAAGAATATACTTTACTCACCGAAAAACCTTCCGTCCGATGACGGGATGTTTTTCGCGCACATGACAGCCGCGGGCAATATCGGCGGCGATATATTGATTTTTCCCGAGAACATACACACGCCGTATGACGAGCTTTTGAGCGGTGCGGATATCCTTGACCCGAATGATGTTGACTATGTTCTCGGTTCTTTGTATGATTTCAGCACGGTCACCGGCTGCGCCGCGGTTTTTTCAAGCGTGGACGCAAGCGGTTTTCCCTATGCCGTTTTTGTAAACGCCTTTGCGACGGACGGCGACACTTACAGCAAACTTTACATTAAACACGACAGGACGGACAACCTCTGCGCATATGACTTAGACGACTACGAGAGCTGCCGCGCGGAGATTTTTGAACCGATAATATACCGCGGATTTCGCCCGGGGCTGATGCTCGGCGGCGATGTGCTCATGCCGAGGCTGTTTGAGCAATACGCAGAGAGCGGCGCGGAGTACGTCATTCACCCCACCGTGAGCCCGACGGCGCTTGATAATCCGCTTTTGCCCGTGGTATCGTGCGGCAGCGGCGGCAAGGTCGGCGCGTATTTTGCAAACGGACAGGGAGCTGTGCGCAGGATAAATGACGAGCTGTACGAGACAGATGTGACAAAGAAAACGGTACATTATACTAACTGACAGGAGATGCTTTTGCATGGACAAGCTGCAAAATGCCAGACAAACAATAAACGAGGTTGACCGCGAGATGGCAAAGCTGTTTGTGCGCCGTATGGACGCCGTGCGCGACGTGGCGGAATACAAGGCACAGATGGGTTTGCCAGTGCTCGATACTGCGCGCGAGGCGGCTGTGGTGGAGCGCAACAGCGCACTTGTGAGCGATGAGGAGCTTCGCTCATATTACGTCAGCTTTATCAAATCAAACATGGAGATATCGCGCAGCTATCAGCACAGACTGCTGGAGGGCATGAGGATTGCTTATTGCGGCGTGGAGGGCGCTTTTGCCCACATCGCCGCGCGAAAAATCTTTCCGGACGGCGTTGCCGTGTCTTATGACAGCTTCGGCGCGGCATACTCTGCCGTGGCGGACGGCGAGTGCGACTGCGCCGTGCTGCCCATAGAGAACAGTTATGCCGGCGAGGTGGGTCAGGTCACCGATCTGATGTTTGACGGCGAGCTGCACATAAACGGCGTGTATGACCTCAAAATCACGCAAAATCTGATCGGTCTGCCGGACGCAGCACTGTCTGATATCAGAACAGTCATCAGCCATCCCCAGGCGCTCAGCCAGTGCGCGGTGTATATTAAAAAACATGGTTTCGAATCGGTGCAGGCGTCCAACACGGCTGCGGCGGCGCAGGAGCTTGCAAGCATAGGCGACAAGTCGGTCGCGGCAATAGCCAGTGCCGAGACGGCGGCTATATACGGTCTGGAGATTCTCGATCACGACATCAACGAGAGCGGCACAAACACCACGCGCTTTGCGGTGCTGTCGCGCTCGGAGAAAAAGGCAGCTGCCGCCGACAATGTTTTTGTGCTCATGTTCACCGTGGGCAATGTTGCCGGCGCTCTTGCAAAGGCGGTTGGCATTATAGGAAAGCACGGTTTCAATATGCGTGTGCTGCGCAGCAGACCCGTTAAGTACGAAAACTGGCGCTATTATTTTTATGTAGAGGCGGAGGGTGACTCCGATTCCGACAACGCGCGCGCAATGCTTGACGAACTGTCCGGCTGCTGCGACAAGCTGAAAATTGTCGGCAACTACACCAACTCTGCACCAAACGGAGGTACAAATCAATGATTATACCCGTAAATCTGGGCGACCGCAGTTACAACATATACTTGGAGCGCGGAGCGATAAATACCATAGGCAAGACGGTCAATCTCAACCGCCGTGTGCTCATAGTCACGGATAACGGTGTGCCGGAGGAATATGCGCGCGCCGTGGCGGCGCAGTGCAAAGAGCCGCACATTGCAACCGTTGCGCAGGGCGAGGGCAGCAAGAGTTTTGACACATTTCAAAAGCTGCTTGCGGATATGCTTCGCGCCGATTTTGACCGCGGCGACTGCGTTGTGGCGGTCGGCGGCGGAGTGGTCGGCGACCTTGCCGGATTTGTCGCGGCGAGCTATATGCGCGGAGTGGATTTTTACAATGTGCCAACAACCATGCTGTCGCAGATTGATTCATCCGTCGGCGGCAAGGTGGCAATCAATTTTTGCGGCATAAAGAACATCATAGGCGCGTTTTATCAGCCGAAAGCGGTTTTTATAGACGGCGATGTGCTCTCTACACTGCCTCCAAGGCAGATATCAAACGGACTTGCCGAGGCACTGAAGATGTCGCTGACATCGGACGCAAAGCTATTTGAGCATTTTGAAAAAGGCGACATAACCGACACGGACACCATATGCGAAAAATCACTCAGGATTAAAACAGATGTAGTTCAAAAGGACGAAAAAGAAGCCGGACTTCGCCGCATACTCAACTTCGGTCACACCATAGGACACGGAGTAGAGAGCGAGAGTTTCGGCAAGCTGTATCACGGCGAGTGCGTGGCGCTCGGCATGATACCCATGTGTTCGCCCGAGGTGAGGGCGCGCTTGATACCGGTGCTCGAAAGGCTGCACCTGCCCACAACTGCGGACTGTGACATGGAAAAAGCGGCGCAGGCGCTCACTCATGACAAAAAATGCACTGCGGACGGAATCGCCGTGGTGCTGGTGAACGCCCCGGGCAGCTTTGAGATAACAAAGATGACGGCGGACGAACTGAAAAATAGAATGAATATGATATCAGAGGAGGCGCAGTCATGAAAAACACATTCGGGCGCAGCGTTGCCGTTACGATATTCGGCGAGAGCCACGGCGCATACATCGGCGCCGTGATAGACGGGCTTGCGCCGGGGATAGCGGTGAGTGAAGACTTCATTGCGGACAGGCTCAGCATGAGGCGGCCGTCCGGCAGAATATCCACCGCGCGCAGAGAGGCAGATAATTTTTCGATAGTTAGCGGAGTGTTTGAGGGCAGAACCACGGGCACACCGCTTTGCATAATCATACCCAACTCGGACACTCACAGCCGCGACTATACGGCAACAAAAGACCTTGCACGGCCGGGTCACGCGGACTATGCGGCGCACTGCAAGTATCACGGATATGAGGATTACCGCGGCGGCGGTCATTTCAGCGGCAGGGTAACCGCGGCGCTCGTCGCCGCAGGGGCAATTGCAATATCTGCCCTGGAGGGCAAGGGGATATACATCGGCACTCATGTGAAAAAATGCGCGGGAGTAAGCGACAGGGAATTTGACGGCGGCGACATTTTATCTGATATCAGAGAATTGAAAAACAAGCCATTTGCGGTGCTTGACGACAGTGCCGAGCCGAAAATGCGCGCCGAGATAGAAAAAGCGGCATCAGACGGCGACAGTGTGGGCGGCATACTGGAGACGGCAATTGCCGGAGTGCCGGCAGGCGTGGGCGAGCCGTGGTTTGATTCGCTTGAGAGTGTGCTGTCGCATATGCTTTTTTCCATTCCGGCAGTAAAGGGAGTGCAGTTTGGCGCAGGGTTTGCTATGGCGGACAGCCGCGGCAGCGAGATGAACGACCCCCTGCGCGCTCTCGGCGGCAGAGTGACGACCGAGACGAACAACAACGGCGGCATAAACGGCGGCATATCCAACGGTATGCCGATAGTATTCAGCATAGCGATAAAGCCGACCCCATCCATATACAAGGAGCAGCGGACGGTAAACATGGCAACCGGCGAGAACGCCGACCTTGTGATAAACGGGCGGCACGACCCTGCCATAGTGCACCGTGCGCGCGTTGTGGCAGACAGTGCGGCGGCGCTGGCGCTGTGCGATATGCTTGCGATGAGATTCGGCACGGATTGGCTGAAGTAAAAATAAGCTTGTGCACCGGCTCGGTGATGTATATTTTATTTTGAGCGTCAAAAGCACTTCAACGACGGATGTGTATGTGTTTTTTATTCTAAGACGACGAGTTCAGCGCTGCTGCACTGCTGTCCGAGGAGTCAAGAATAAAAAATACATACACAGACGGCACAAAACTCTATGCGTGACGAAATAAAATACACACCCTCTCGCCTTTGCGGAATTTGGTGTGTTGGCTCGGTGGTGTATATTTTATTTTGACTCGTTCAAACAGCTGTGCAGTGGCGCAGAACTCGCTCGCTCAAAATAAAATACACACCCCCTCGCCTATTGAATCTGTCTTTTACTTTAAATCATAATTTGGCGGTGATAATATGCAATACGGCTGTATAGGCGAACACCTTGTTCACAGCTTTTCAAAAGAAATTCACAATAAAATCGGCGACTATGACTACATTTTGCGCGAAGTGGCGCGCGGCGAGCTGGACGCCTTTATGACCGAGCGCGATTTTGCGGCGATAAATGTCACGATACCGTACAAACAGGCGGTCATTCCTTACCTCGCGGAGATGAGCGGCAGGGCGAGGGCAATCGGCGCGGTAAACACCGTTGTAAACCGCGGCGGCAAGCTGTACGGCTACAACACCGATTTCGCCGGAATGAAGGCGCTCATCGGGCGCACAGGCATAAACGTAAGCGGCAAAAAGGTGCTCATCCTCGGCACGGGGGGTACAAGCAAGACTGCGGCGGCTGTCGCTGCCGACATGGGCGCGCGGCAGATACTGAGGCTCAGCCGCACCCCGAGCGGCATCGGCGTCATCGGCTATGACGAGGCATATGCGCGCCATTCGGACGCGGAGGTTATCATTAACACAACGCCGTGCGGAATGTACCCAATGTGTGACGGCATACCGATTGAACCCGAGAGATTTCCACGCCTTGAGGGGGTGGCGGACGCTATCTACAATCCGCTGCGCTCAAATCTTGTGCGCAGAGCGGCGGCGCATGGCGCGGCGGCAAGCGGCGGCTTGTATATGCTGGTGGCGCAGGCAGTCGCGGCGGCAGAGCTGTTCTTTGACGCGGCTTACGGCGAAAGCGTCACCGAATCTGTCTATCGCGGGATTCTCTCGGCTAAGGAGAACATTGTGCTCACCGGTATGCCTGCCTGCGGCAAGAGCACCGTTGCCAAGCTGCTGTCGGAGCGCACGGGGCGCACGGTATACGACACGGACGCGCTCATAGTGGAGCGCGAGGGCATGGAGATAACAGACATCTTTGCCAAGCACGGCGAGGAATATTTTCGCGACGCGGAATCGGCAGTGATACGCGACGTCTCGCAGATCGGCGGCTGCATAATCGCCACGGGCGGCGGAGCGGTGCTGCGGAGCGAAAATGTATCCGCACTAAAGAGCAACGGCAGGGTGTATTTTATAGACAAGCCGCTCGGTGAACTCATACCAACAGACGACAGACCGCTGGCGCACAGCGCCGAAGCGATACGCAAGCGTTACAGCGAGCGTTACGCCACATACTGCGCTGCGGCGGACGAGATAATCGCTGCAAGCGGCGATCATTCGTCATCGCTTGCCGCAGACGAGATAGAGAGGAGCATGAACAAATGAAGATAACCGTTATAAACGGAGCAAACATAAATATGCTCGGAATAAGAGAGCCGCACATCTACGGCACGCAGAATTATGCCGCGCTGATCGAAAAGATAGAAAATTTCTGCGCGGCGGCGGACATTGAGGTAGAGATATATCAATCCAACCACGAGGGCGACCTGGTGGACAAGATTCAGGAGTGCTTCGGCAGCAGTGACGGCATTGTGATAAACCCGGGGGCATACACCCACACAAGCATTGCTCTGCTTGACGCGGTAAAGGCTGTCGGCATACCCACCGTTGAGGTGCATATATCCAAGGTGGACGAGAGGGAGGATTTTCGTCAGGTGAGCTACATCCGCGCCGCCTGTGTTCACACAATAGCAGGACACGGACTTGACGGCTACACCGAGGCAATAGATTTCCTCGCAAAGCGTACCGCTGCGGAGGCAAAACAATGAGGGCGGTCATAACGCCGTCACGTGCGCACGGCAGTGTGAGTGCGCCGCCGAGCAAGAGCATGGCGCACAGATATCTCATCTGCGCCGCACTCTCGGACGGGCGCAGCGTGATAGACAATGTGGCGTTCTCCAAGGACATAGAGGCTACCATAGGCTGCATAAGCGCCTTAGGCGCGCGCTGCACGGCAGACGGCAGCCGCATAACGGTGGACGGCATAGCCGAGCCGAACCGCGGTGCAGAGCTGAACTGCGGCGAATGCGGCAGCACACTTAGGTTCTTTGTGCCGATATGCGCGTCCTTCGGCGGAGAATATTCCTTTGCGGGCAGCAGGACGCTGCTTGCGCGCCCCATGAGCGTGTACGAACAAATCTTCCGCGAGCGCGGCATATCCTATTTAAATGACGGAGGCTGCATCAAGATAAGCGGTAGCTTAAGCGGCGGTGATTTTGTCATGGACGGCGGCATAAGCAGCCAGTTTGTCAGCGGTATGCTGTTTGCCCTGCCTGCCGCGGAGAGTGACAGCACCATAGAGCTGATTCCGCCGGTGGAGAGCAGACCGTACATCGACCTGACGACAGACGCTCTGCGCGCTTTCGGCATAGATGTAAGCGAGCGCGGCAACTCATTTGCGATAAAGGGCGGTCAGCACTACCGTGCCTGCAATGTCACGGTGGAGGGCGATTACTCCAACGCGGCATTCCTCGACGCCTTCAATTTTGTCGGCGGAGATGTGACGGTGCTCGGTCTCGGCGACAGCCGGCAGGGCGACCGCGTATACGGAGAATTGTTTGAAAAACTTGCGCTCGGCGCAGGCGAGGTCATTAACATAGCAGACTGCCCCGACCTGGGGCCTGTCCTCTTTGCGTTGGCGGCGGTGTACGGCGGAAACTTCTGCGGTACGCGGAGGCTGCGCATTAAGGAGAGCGACCGCTGCGCGGCAATGGCGGCGGAGCTTGCCAAACTGGGTGTGAAATGCGAGGCCGGCAGCGACGAAATGAGAGTGTACAAAACAGCTCTGCGAAAACCGAGCGAACCGATAGATTCGCACAACGACCACAGGATAGCGATGGCGATGAGCATTCTGCTCAGCACAGTCGGCGGCGAGATAGAAAATGCGCAGGCGGTGGCAAAGAGTATGCCGGACTTTTTTAATAAAATAAAACAGCTTGGAATAGGGGTTGAGTGTATTGAGAATAACTAAAGACAGCAAGGTGCTCATAGTCGGGCTGGGACTGATGGGCGGCAGCTATGCAAAGGCACTCACGAAGCGCGGTTACAGGGTGACTGCCATATCGGACAATGCGGAGTCCATTAACTACGGACTGGAGCACGGCATGATTTGCGACGGTTACGACCATGTGGAGGAGTCTGTTGTACGCGCGGCGGACATAGTGGTATTTGCGCTTTATCCGGAGGTCTTTTTGGACTGGATATCGAAATACCGCGATTTACTGAACTCCGACGCGCTCGTCACCGACATAAGCGGCGTCAAGCAATGCGTGGTATACAAGGCGCAGGAGATAATCGGCAAAAGGGCGCATTTCGTGTCGTCTCACCCTATGGCAGGCAGAGAGCGCTCGGGTGTGGAGCACAGTGACGACAGTGTTTTTGCCGGGGCAAACTACATTGTAGTGCCCACTGCGGAGAACACGCCCGACGAAATAGAGGCGTGCAAAATGCTGGGTGCGGAGTTGGGTTTTGGCAGAATATCGGAGCTGAGCGCCGAGGAGCACGACGGCATGATAGCCTTTTTGTCACAGCTTACGCACTGCATAGCGGTGTCGCTGATGACCTGCACGGACAACGAACATCTGGTTAACTACACGGGCGATTCATTCCGCGACCTGACGAGGATTGCAAAAATAAATGATGTGATGTGGAGCGGACTTTTCAATCTGAACAAAGATTCGCTTGTTAAATACATGGATTTATTTGCGCGTGAGTTTGAGCAGATGCGCAACATGGTGGCAAGCGGTGACATTGAGGGTATGCGCGAGAAGATGCGCCTGTCAACCAAGCGCCGTGCGCTGTTTGATAAATAGGCAGTGCACCGGCTCGGTGATATATATTTTATTTTGGCTCGCTCAGACAGCAGTGCAGTGGCGCTGAACTCGCTTGCTCAAAATAAAATATGCATCACCTCGCCTCTAAACAGAAAAACACTATAAATTATTTGCCAAACTCAAATACAGAAAAGGAATGAAAAGAAATGAACAACAAAAACATGGAATTTGAGAGAAAACTCCCCATACCTAAAGAGGTCAAGGAGATGTATCCGCTCAATAATGAGCTTTCCAAAAACGTCTGGGACAGAGACACGCAAATGAAGGACATCTTCAGCGGCAAGACCGACAAGCTCATCCTCATAATCGGCCCTTGCTCGGCAGACAATGAGGACAGCGTTATGGACTACATCTGCCGTTTGCGCAAGGTGCAGGAAAAGGTGGAGGACAAAATCTTCATCGTGCCCAGAATATACACCAACAAGCCGCGCACAACGGGCGATGGCTACAAGGGTATGCTTCACCAGCCCGACCCTAATGAAAAGCCCGATATGTTCAAGGGAATCGTGGCAATCCGCGAGATGCATATGCGCGCCCTGCGCGAGACGGGCTTCTCCTGCGCGGACGAGATGCTCTATCCCGAAAATTACAGGTACTTAAGCGATATCCTCGGCTATGTTGCCATAGGCGCGCGCTCGGTTGAGAATCAGCAGCACCGCCTCACCGCCAGCGGCATAGACGTGCCCGTCGGCATGAAGAACCCCACCGGCGGCGACATATCCGTCATGATGAACTCCATTACCGCGGCACAACACAAGCACACATTCATCTACCGCGGCTGGGAGGTACACTCCCAGGGCAATCCATATGCTCACGCAATCCTGCGCGGCTATGTAAACAAGCACGGTCAGTCTCTGCCGAACTATCACTACGAGGATCTCTTGCACCTGTACGAATCGTACCGTGGCACGGGGCTTGCAAATCCGGCGGTTGTCATAGACACCAACCACGCCAACTCCGGCAAAAAATACATGGAGCAATCCCGAATTGCCAAAGAGGTGCTTTACAGCTGCCGCTATTCCTCTGAAATCAGAAGCATCGTCAAGGGCTTTATGGTAGAGAGCTACATTGAGGACGGCTCTCAGAAGGTGGGCGAAAACATCTACGGCAAGTCTATAACAGACCCATGCCTCGGCTGGGAAAAGACAGAAAAGCTCATATACGAGCTTGCGGATATATATTGATAAAAGACGGAGCGCGGCAGAGCGGATTTTGTTCTGCCGCACTCTTTTTGCGTTGACGGGGCAATGCAAGACTTAAATATCACCCAAAACGCCCAAAATCCGCCGCGAAAAATCATGCATATTCACAAATTGTTCACAATTTGCCCTCACGTCCTTGACATATGTCGAAAAAAGTGGTATAAATTCTATTGTAGAATTAAATATGACCCGATGATGTTCCAGGGTGAAACCGGGAATGTAGGGAACTTCGGAGAACCTCATTAAATTGAGTGCCGAAGGGGCAAGGCGCAAGCCGCGGATTGCAATGCTTACTTAAAGGATAGCAAATGTGCGGAGGCTGCCGAAACTCTCAGGCAAAAGGACGGAGACGCGTATTCGTTTGATTTTCTTTGAAGTTGCCGCACGGGTCGGCAACTTTTTTATATTTATCGGAGGAAATCTGTAATGGAAAATCTGAACAAAATTTTAGACATCATCGATGATTGGGTGTGGGGTATTCCGCTTATCGTACTGATTCTGGCAGTCGGCCTACTTTTGTCAATCCGAACCGGCTTTGTGCAGATAAAGCATCTGCCCAAGGCACTGAGATATATGCTCAAAAACGAAGAGGACGGCGAGGGCGATGTAACCAGCTTCGGTGCACTGTGCACCGCGCTTTCCGCAACAATAGGCACGGGCAACATTGTCGGCGTGGCAACGGCTATTGCAGCCGGCGGCCCGGGTGCGCTGTTCTGGATGGAAGTGGCGGCATTCTTCGGCATGGCTACCAAGTACGCCGAGGGTCTGCTCGCGGTTAAGTACCGTGAGATAGGCGACGACGGCAAGGTGCTCGGCGGGCCGTTCTATTACATAGAAAAAGGTCTCGGCGCTAACTGGAAATGGCTTGCAAAACTCTTTGCAATCTTCGGTATGCTCGTCGGCATACTCGGCATAGGAACTATGACGCAGATTAACGGTATCACGGCAGCCGTGCAGAATTTCTTTGACCCCGACAAGGCAATGATTGCTTTCGGCATGGGCGGCATGAACTACGCTTGGCCCACGGTCATTGCAGGCGTTGTGGTAACCGCGTTTGTCGCGCTGGTTGTTATCGGCGGCATCAAGAGAATCGCAAAGGTGTCCGAGATAATAGTGCCCTTTATGGCAGTCATCTATTTTGTATGCGGAATACTGCTTATCGGCTGCAACATCACCAAAGTACCGGGTGCGGTCGTTACAATAGTCAAGAGTGCATTCTGCCCTCAGGCGGTGTTTGGCGGAGCAATCGGTATCACCATGAAAGCCGCTATGCAAAAGGGTATTGCAAGGGGAATATTCTCCAATGAATCCGGTATCGGCTCCGCGCCTATCGCAGCGGCTGCCGCAAAAACAAAAGAGCCTGTTCGCCAGGGTCTGGTGTGCATGACGGGAACATTCTTTGACACAATCATCATCTGCACAATCACCGGCCTTTCCATTGTGCTCACCGGCTCGCACATTCCGGCTATGGACGGCTCGCTTGTCGGCGTGGAGATAACCACAAACGCTTTCACGGTCGGTCTGCCGTTCTCCAACGGAGTTTGCGCATTCCTGCTGATGATCAGCCTTGTGTTCTTTGCCTTCACAACGATTCTCGGCTGGGATTATTATTCGGAAAAATGCCTCCAGTATCTTGTCGGCAACAAAAAACCGATAATCCTCACATTCAGAATCCTTTATATACTTGCGGTGTTCGCAGGTCCGTATCTCCAGGTGTCGTTTGTATGGACGCTTGCGGATATAGTAAACGCTCTCATGGCATTCCCGAACCTGGTTGCGCTGTTCGCGCTCAGCGGAGTGGTTGCGGCGGAGACAAAGAAATATATCGCCAAGATTAACAATAAGCTTTAGAATCTGCCGCTGCGCAGAGCATAAATGACGGCGGGAGGGTGAGCAAAACATTTCGTTTTGCTCACCCTCCCGTTGCTTTTTTAAAAATTTTTATATAGCAGCAAGCGTCTTGCCCAGCTCGCGGCACTGCTCCAGAGCCGCGTCGTCGGGCGTATCGTTGACTATAAGTCCCTTGCCGCCGACAAGCGTTGCCCCTGCCGCCGTCACGCGCTCCTGCCATGAGCGCATCCATTCGCCGTCGCCCCAGCCGAAAGAGCCGAAGAGCCCGAGGTTTTTGCCCG